>JABSOJ010000428.1 GCA_013216005.1 Alteromonadaceae bacterium
ACGGGATATTGGTAATTTTATTGGTCATTAAAAGCCCCAGTGTTATAAAGTTCGTGGAAATTATCATCGTTGACTTCGATTAAATTAAAATCATCACCGTACTTGCCTTGTAAATAACAGACCAAAGACATTAAATTTGAAAAATGATGGATTTCACCATGGTATTGAATGGCAAGATCTCCCCAAGTTTCATGTTGATAATAAATATCTTTGATCATTATTGTTCCCTAACCTTGATTAAATAGTGACTTGGCAAACGCTAAGTGATCTAAATATTTTTGATACTCAGGCATCGAGTTTTCATCATCTGTATTTAGCTCATAATGCTTACAAAATTGTTCATAAGTCACTACATCCATAAAATCCCCACTTCGTGCTTGTTGTAAATTAAGTTCTTTCATCATTAGATCACCGCCTGAGCTTCTGCACGTATTGCAGTCATGTTAATAAAGGTTTTTTCTTTGGCTTTTTGCTTTGCTTTAATTGGCAAACGACCTTGATGGATCTGCTGACGAACGTTGCCAACAGTGTCGTTCGTGATACGTGCGTAGTCTTCAACACTGAGAAAAGGGAGACTTGAACAGACAAGATCTCTTTTTAAAGATTCAAATTGTGGGTCTGTAAGTGTAATATTACTTATTAACATGTTATCTCCGAATCTTTATCACATTACGCCATAAGTAATGCACAAAATAGATACTAGACTCATAATTTGACATTTTCAACATAAAAAACTCACATTTTATGATGGTTATTATATGAACTTGAATTCAAAAGAAATTTTTAACAGATTATTAAAACTTTACAAAACAGACAAAATGAACGAATTATCTGTCTTGTTAGGATTTAAAGAAAATTGGGGTGCATCAACTAGAAAACGAAATGGAATTCCTTTCGAAGCATGTGCAAAAGCAGCCTTTGAAAAAAATATTTCAATGGATTATTTAGTCTTTGGTATAAATAATCCTGATAATATGATTGATTTAAATGAATTAAGAACATCTGTCACGGAAGGACTTTTTACATTAATTCAATTAGATATGTTAGTACCAGGCAAAGACGTTAAAATATCAACCATGGCTGATGCAATAACGTCTGAAATAACAACTAATTGTGATATAGAAACGACGAGCAAAAATAAAAAAGCTATTTAACGTTTAAAAACTTTTTTTCTTGGTCGCAATTGAACAATTTTAACGGTATGTTTTTTATCATTATCATTATCATTTTCCTTTACCGCTTTTACCACATCAGATTCCCATTTTTTAAAAGATGAAACTCTATATTCAGAAGGAATCTTTTTGATCTCTACATAGCGTTTTAATAAACACTTTTCATTTATTTCATAACGATTTTTTTCATTATTTAACGTGTTAAAAACAACCGTTAAAACCGTGAAAAGAAACGCCCAAACTGAGTATTCCATGGAATTTTACAACCGTAAACAAAAATACAAACACTTAAAAAATATAAAGTTAATATAAAAACAGACTGTAAATTAATTAACCACATTATAGGTTCATCCGAAGAATAAATAACGACTCGTATTCTATGGAGTATTAAAAAACTAATAGCAATCAAAAAATATATAACGTAAATAATTACTGTTGTTTTGACATGTTTTATACATAAATGCACATGCACTAAAACAGTAATCAAAATAAAAACTAAACATCCAAAAGCTGCACCTAAATAAAACGTATAAAAATCAAATTTTACCTTACTAAATTGATCAATTATACAATGAAAAAGAGAAAATGTAACAGCAATTAAATTTGATTTGTTTTTTCGTCTGTTTATATAACTACAAATAAAACAAAGAGATAAGCCAATCAGATAAAATTTTGCAACAAAGTGAGCTAATTCTAAATCAATCATCATGGTGCTGGATATAATGATGGCTTAGGTCTTTCTGGATGTCCTCCACCATGACTGAATTGTGTATCAATTCCTATTGATTTCACTACATAAAATGGCATCGGTTTTTCTGGCTTAGGTCTATCTGGATGTCCACCACCTGGACTTAATAAAAAGGCTTCCTCTGATATTTGAACAGTATCAGATTTTAAAACATCAACCTCTTTAATAATTTCTTTTTCTACATTTTCAATTTTTTTTAATTGCTGATTTAAATGCAAAATTTTAACGCCTTGAACATCCATATTCCCCCCTTTCAATAAAATAAAGAAAAAAACATAATAGTAGGAATATTTAACAATAACTGTCGCAATCATTATTTACACAAATACAACAACATAAAAAAATTCCACCGACAAAGGATAGGTCAAAAAATGAAAAAATACAGAAAATCAAAGGTAATATTTAAAAATAAATCACTGAATTGTTTGACGTCTATTGATGAAAAAATAATACTCATTAAACAATAAAAGTTAGATGCAGTGTGGTACATGAAGAAAATTAAAAAAATCCAAGATGGTATTTGGAAAACAGATTCTGAAACCCTGCCATATCAACTTGATTTTAGACCTAGCGGTTACAACGGAAAAAGATTCAAAAAAAGATTCCAAACGTTAGGAGAAGCAAGGCGTTTTATTAACTTTAAAATAACCGAACAAACCAATTTAAAAGATTGGGAGCCCGACCCTGAAGACAATAGAAGATTAAGCGATTTAATCGACTTGTGGAATAATTTGCACGGCAAAAGTTTAAACGACATCAAAAAACGCTTACCAAAAATGAAAGCTGTTTGCGAAGGTATGAATAACCCACTAGCCCGAAAATTAACACCTACTGATTGGACAAAATACAGAGCTAAAAGGCTTGAAACAGTTTCTATTAAAACCGTCAATAATGATCAAACCTATATCAATGCCATGTTCAACGAATTAATAAGATTAAACGAAATTGATATAAACCCCATCAGAAATGTTAGAGCCTTAAAATATAAACAACCTGAAATGGGTTACTTAGAACCTGAAGAAATACCAGAATTATTAAACGAACTTCTAAACTCCAGAAACAAAGACGCTTACATTGTCGCAAAAATTGCATTATCTACTGGTGCAAGGTGGGGAGAAGCCGAAAGCCTGACCAGCAGACAAATATCAAATAACCGGATCACCTATATAAATACCAAAGGCGGCAAAAATAGAAGCGTCCCGATATCTGAAGAATTAGCGGCAGAAATACCAAAAAAGAAAGGTTTATTGTTTTCTAGTTGTATCGGTGCTTTTAAAAAAGCAATAGCACGCACTGAAATTCAACCACCTAAAGGACAAATGACCCATATTTTGAGACATACTTTTGCCAGCCATTTTATGATGAATGGTGGAAACATTTTGGTTTTGAAGGAAACACTAGGGCATGCAAGTATTAATGATACGATGAAATATGCTCATTTTAGTAAGACGCATTTGGAGGATGTTGTTAAGTTTAATCCTTTGGCTGGTTGTGATGATAATAATGAATAAGTTAAACGACAATTTAATCTATAGCTTTTACTCAACTAAAATATCAAATTTACATTAAACGACCTAATTGTTCGCATTGCTGACGTTAAACACTCTATGAAATAGGTGTCAGCTTACTGATCTTACAACTGACATGATGTGTGGTTGTTCTAACTCACTAAGGGGCACTTAGCGAGATAGAATTTATTGTGCCAATGTTGTTTTATGGATTAGCTAATGTATGGCTAGTACTTTGCC
>JABSOJ010000429.1 GCA_013216005.1 Alteromonadaceae bacterium
TCACAGAGTCCTAGATATAAGGGTTGAGTTTAATTCCATTTGAAGGGACAACAATTATCTACAACAGAGCCAAAAAAACATAGATAACTTAAAAACACACAAAAACAATCGAGTAGAATATAAACATTAACCATAGCTTCCCGAATAATACAGTTACCCTTTAAAACCAAGGGGTTCAGAAGAATTAAAGCTTTGCAATAGGCGTCAATAACCACTATAATGCGCGCCATTAAATTCTTATGCTATTGCGCACACTAAGGAGCCTATTATTCTTCAGGCAAACAACATAACTCAGCAATTTGGTGCTAAACCATTATTTGAGAACATTTCACAAAAGTTTGGTGGTGGTAACCGCTATGGTTTAATCGGCGCTAACGGTTGTGGTAAATCGACCTTGATGAAAATTTTAGGTGGTGATTTAGAACAAACGTCTGGTAACGTCAACTTAGATCCGGGTGAGCGTTTAGGTAAGTTGAGCCAGGACCAATTTGCTTTTGAACAATATAACGTAATCGACACAGTGATTATGGGCCATACCGAGTTATGGGCAATAAAAGAAGAACGTGACCGTATTTATGCTTTGCCGGAAATGAGTGAAGCAGACGGCATGAAAGTGGGCGATTTAGAATCTGAATATGCTGAAATGGACGGTTACAGCGCAGAAAGTCGTGCCGGTGAATTATTAATGGGTGTTGGTATTCCTGTTGAACAGCACTACGGTTTAATGAGCGAAATAGCGCCGGGTTTTAAATTACGGATATTGCTTGCTCAAGCTTTATTTTCAGATCCTGAAATTCTGTTACTCGATGAGCCTACCAACAACTTGGATATTCACACCATTCAATGGCTTGAAGAAACATTAAATGCCCGTGATTCAACCATGATTATTATTTCGCATGATAGACATTTCCTGAACAGTGTATGTACGCATATGGCTGATTTAGATTATGGTGAATTGCGTGTTTATCCGGGTACCTATGACGAATATATGCTGGCAGCAACACAAGCCCGTGCACGTTTATTATCCGACAACGCCAAGAAAAAAGCACAAATTGGCGAGCTGCAGGCTTTCGTTGCTCGTTTCTCTGCTAATGCGTCTAAAGCAAAACAAGCAACGTCACGTGCCAAGCGTATCGATAAAATTCAGTTAGAAGAAGTTAAAGCATCTAGCCGTAGTAATCCGTTTATTCGCTTTGATCAAGAAAAGAAATTATTCCGTAATGCCTTAGTTATTGAAAAATTGAATAAAAGCTTTGATGATGCCAAAGTGCTTAAAGATATTTCAATACTAGCTGAAGTGGGCGAGCGTATCGCTGTTATTGGTGAAAACGGTATCGGTAAAACAACGTTATTACGTACATTAATGGGCGAAGTTGGCTATGAGCCTACTTCTGGCGAATACAACTGGTCAGAAAACGTTAATATTGGATACTACGCGCAAGATCATGCTCACGAATTCGAAAATGACATGACCTTATTTGATTGGATGAGCCAATGGCGTAAGCCAAGCGATGACGAACAAGCCGTTCGAGGGTATTTAGGACGCTTATTATTCTCTGCTGACGATATTGGAAAATCAGTTAAAATCCTCTCAGGTGGTGAACAAGGTCGTATGCTTTTTGGTAAGCTTATGATGCAAAAACCTAATATCTTAGTAATGGATGAACCGACTAACCACATGGATATGGAATCAATTGAGTCCTTGAACATGGCGTTGGAGCAGTACGAAGGCACTTTGGTTTTTGTAAGTCATGACCGTGAGTTTGTTTCTACCTTGGCTACCCGAATTATTGAGCTGACTAAAGATGGTTATATCGATTTTGCCGGTACTTACGATGAGTATTTAGCTAGCCAGGCTTAAGCGTTAATTATTGATATTGTTTACCTTGGCAATTATACCTAAGCTACTTGGGTATATATCTACCAAGGTAAACAACATTCTATTCAATCACTTGGTGATATCATTCTGATAAAACCAATTACAAAGGATCAACCGTGTTAAGTTATCGTCACGCCTTTCATGCCGGAAATTTTGCCGATGTATTAAAACATAGTGTGTTAACACTGGTATTAGAATACATGACCCGTAAAGACAAAGGTTTTACTTACATCGACAGCCATTCAGGTGCTGGCATGTATCAGTTAGCCGATGAATACGCGCAAAAAACCGGAGAATATAAAGATGGAATTGCAAAAATAATTAATGCGGATGACTTACCTGAAGCACTAGCGTTTTATCATCAATTAATTTTATCGCTAAACCCTGATGAGGTATCTGAAAAAAACGCTTTTGAAAATGAGCTGTCGCTTTACCCCGGCTCACCCGGTATTGCCAAAGAAATATTGCGACGTCAAGACAGTGCGCATTTATTTGAATTACATTCTACAGACAATGTTTTGCTAACAGAATTTTGTCAACGATGGCGTAAAGCCTTTGTAAAACAAAGTGATGGTTATCAAGGCGTATTATCTTTGCTACCTCCACCAAGCAGACGTGGCGTTGTGTTAATTGATCCTCCTTACGAGTTGAAAGAAGATTATCAAAAAGCCGTTAAAACGATCATTAAAGCTTACGAAAAATTTGCAACAGGTACGTATATACTTTGGTATCCCGTGGTTAAAAGGTCTCTAGTTGATGAAATGAAAAACACTTTTATCAATAGCCAGGTGAAGAATTTACTTCAAGTTGAATTATGCCTCCAAGCTGACACTGACGAATATGGTATGACAGGTACCGGATTATTTATTGTAAAACCACCCTGGCAATTAAAAGGTCAATTAGAAAATATTTTACCTTATTTACAAAAAAAATTAGGTAATGCAGAAACCCATTATTGCATTGACCAATTAATTGAAGAATAACTGTTGAAAGAATAGTTGATCGAAGTAAAATCCCACCCCAAAATCCCGTGATATTATGTCTCTGTTTCATCGA
The DNA here is from genome assembly GCA_013216005.1 of Alteromonadaceae bacterium. GTDB lineage: Bacteria > Pseudomonadota > Gammaproteobacteria > Enterobacterales > Alteromonadaceae > JABSOI01. The sequence continues at coordinate 2,936 of JABSOJ010000429.1, forward strand.
CAACCAGAGGCATAAACAGAGACGAAATCAATTTACCTGACAAACAAAATACATTTCAACCAGTTGATTTATATTATAAATAGTTGACTTTAATTTATTAAAGCTTCAGCTAACCCATCACAATAAAAACTATCTCATCGGAAATTTAACCCCATTATTTTAACACTTCTAAACCGAAGTTAAGCAGTTAAACAGTTCAATAAAATCGCGTTCACAAAAATATAAAAATCTTCCCTTATTAACGTTCTTAGCATACTGGATGACCAGTTTGAATGTGGATTATTATAATACAATAGTATTTTATACAATATATAACTGGTATATATTCAAGTTGAAAACATTATATTAACTAATATTTCAATGTTCATAATAAATAATTACGATCACCTGTCACAGCTTCAAATGTCAGCTGAATACAGCGAATGAACCTCTGTTTGGAATAACGTTAAGTACCCATTAATTCTTATAATGAAGTTGGATTAAAATGAAAATAATTACAAAAAAATCATTTTTAGCAAGTGCAATATTTTTATCATTGAACGTTGGAACAGCTCAAGCCGCAACATTATGTGGTGAAAAAACAATAGAGCCTCAAGGTGAAGTACCCGCCAATGAAATGCAATGTATCACCGATTATGGTCATTACTTTTGGCTCTGTTCCATAATATTGTTGTCACCCATAAGCTGCTCTTAATATCTGTTGAAAATCCAGCTTTGCGTAAG
>JABSOJ010000430.1 GCA_013216005.1 Alteromonadaceae bacterium
ATGTTACATGTAAACTGTCAACGGTTAGCGTTAACATTTATTTTTTAATTACATGTCTCCTCCATTTAATAACATTGTTAACATATCAGTTTTAACTAAATAAAGTAGACTTAAGCGGTAAAATGATAAATGGGCTTTTCAGTTTTTAAAATGTTTTTCTGAATCCATTCTCATTACCACTGTTATATACCCAGACAACTTGGAAATAACTGGCATATCCATTACATTAAAGATGAGATTAATCAATACGTTATACGAGTAAATTCCTACACAGCCGTTCAGAAAGACACTAAACAGTGTCATTTAGGTAAATTCTACTGCCTCAAAGTAGTATTTAGTGACGTTCGTTAGTCCCCTTGCCAAATAGCCTATTAAGGCTTGAAAAACTAAGAGCTTCGATAAACCCCCTTAATTTTATTTCATATTTTGTTGCGATTAAAAACGAAACTAGAGACAAAAAGGCAACGGGTATAAACGGGTAAAAAAACATATTTAACCATGGTAGGTAATCAGTATTATTAGTAAGTAAGCCTGTTTTATTGATGGTGTCAAAGCCTTTGGCCAGCGCTTGAGCATAGTTATGTACTTCTTTGGCGCTGGTAGAAATAAACTGCTGAGATTTATAATTACTGCGGTAAAGATCGTCTTGCGTGGTGATAATATTTTCTATTTCTGAACTTTCTTTGGCTTCTTGTAATGAAAGTGTTGCTAATAAAAGGTATTGGTTTGGCATAGTTACCGCTAAACCTTTTAATTCACCTAACGCTTGATGTGCTTTAGCCGTAGCTTTTAATACCGCTTTGGTTTCTATGTCGCCAAGTTTTTCTAAAGGGGTAAAGTTATAATTACAATTCACTTAAAACATACTTTTTGTGCACGTTCATTGGATATGCACACATTTTTGCACTTTTTTTGTGCGTAAGACAATAACATGCACGCGTTATTGCCTTTTGTGTGCATGTTATTTTTATCTACCATAAAATCAACAGCGAAGTTAAATTGCCCAAAGTGCACGGTTAAAATCAGAGAGTACTTGTGTAATAGGTTTTTCAAACAACTTATTTGCTCGCTTTGTACCACCCAGTTGTTGAGCTGGTCAAGTAAATTCAGTCACACCAGTTAAGCAAGCATACAAATTGGAGTAATTGCCACGACAACTTATGGTTTACAGGACAACATCTGGTTTACATGACAGAAAAGATTGTCACTTAAGCCATAACCTGTCGTTTATTTACATTGGTTGTTAAATCACAGAAGTATAAATGATAAAGAATTGTTATGTTGATATCATAACGACCAAAACAAAATCTCCTTTTAATAAAGCTTATCTAACTATGTTGACTTAATTCTTATGTCCATTTTATTACAACACTTTTTTGCCATTGGCGGTTTTCAAGGGATCTTGCTTTTTTGTTTACTCAGTATTGGTAGTCAAAATACAAAAGCCAATAGAATTTTAGGTGTATGGTGCCTATTTCTTGGTCTGTTTTTTTGGGGCATATTACTCCATATACAAAATGAGCTTAATATTTTGTCTATTTTTATCGGTTGGAGTTTATATTTGCCAGCCAGTTATGGTGCTCTTCTCTATTTATATTGCAGGCAAGCAATAACAGATAGGGCTTTCGTATTTTCAGATCTTCTGCATGCGATCCCTGTTTTGTCGTGTTACTTACTTAATTTTGATATTTTATTTTCTTCTGCTGATGCAAAGCTAGCATGGGCTACAGCCCCCTCTGATGGAACAGCTTCGTTTTCATTGAGCAACTGGATCATCTATCTTCAAGCATTCGTATATCTTGGATTTAGTTTTCGTATGGTTAGTCGATACCAGCAACAAGCGAAAAATACTTTATCCGATTTCAACCCTGAAATATTTCGCTGGATCTGGGCACTGCTTGTGCTCGCTCTGACTGTTTGGTCGTTTAAAGTGGTTTCTTCTTCCCACAGGCTGTATTTTCTGTCCATAACGAGTGATCTTATTATTATTTTCCTAATATATGGTGTGGCGTTAGCACAATGGAGAAATCCTAAGTTATTTAAAATAGATAAAATTGAAGAAATAGATCCTACAAACAGTGTGCAGAAAGAAAAAATGACTGTTCCCGAGCCCAGTTACCAAAATTCTGGCGCACTAGATGGTGAGTACAAGAGATAGTATTTTGAAAGAAATTAAGCACTACATGGAAGATGAACGCGTATTTAAAGATAATCACTTAAATCTAATGAGTTTGTCTGAAGTTGTGGGCGTCAGTACACACCATTTATCAGAAGTTCTCAATCAACATGAAGGTAAGAATTTCTACCAATTTGTTAATGACTACCGAATTAAATATGTCTGTGAACACTTAGAAAAAAACCAACAAGCTAAAATTATTGAATTGGCTTTGGATGCTGGTTTTTCTTCAAAAAGTACGTTTAACGCGGTTTTTAAACAGCTTACGGGGCTTAGTCCAACTCAATACCGCAAGAAAGTAAAAAACACTTCAAAATAATACCATTGGTATAACGTCTTGCTCGGTCGAAATAGACGTCCGATTTGGAGAATTCAGACGAAAGCAGGTTTTCTTTGTGTTGAAATTTATACTTCAAACATGAAGAGGAAATAAAGGATATGCCGGTTGTAGTTATTGCTACAGTTAAAAAGTGGCCAAATCCGCCAATGTTACTGTTCACTGACAAAGGGCGTGAGCTAATGGGAGAGTGGCATAAATCATGGGTTGAGAAGTTTCCACAAGGCCGTGCCGTGTTAACAACGAACAGTGGACACAATATTCACAGAGATGAACCAAAACTCGTATTAAAAGAGTTAAAAATGTTGTTAAAAAATCTTAGATAACTCAGTAAATATTCTTTTTGGGATCACCCACAAGCTCTGAAGCGATGTAGCCTGCCATATTTATGCTAGGCTACTGCTATTGGCTTTCGCCTCCGTAATTTTTTAGTGCCAAACTCATTAAAATTCTTAGCCAAACGGTTTAACAAAACACTTTAAACACATCAAATGACACCGGAATTATTAATATATAAAAACAGCCCCTTAAAAGTTTATGGACAACCGTCTTTATGCCGATAGTTTGATCCTACGTTCCGCACATTTTTAAATTTCTAAATAATTAACTAAACCTAGACGTAGCAAGGAATGCAACAATATATATTGGATGGTTGCTTTTCAGGAAAAACACAATTTTGATCAAAATATGTAGAAAAACCATTATTCGGCCAAATTTGTAAGCGATAGCAAATTTTAATAATTACAAATTATTTTACTAATAATTAAAAATCAGTAACTTATTAATTAATTGGTTTTTAAAATATTGTGCGGAACGTAGGTTTGATTAGTTTTGGATATTATATTTTAACGATTTAACTTTACTTCTTTTTATTATGCTCAGTAAGTTACGATAACGTTTGATGTATTTTAATATCAATGTTTTTAAAGTGACAGATTATGATTCAAGGACGAGAAGTTATGGTTTACATGACAAAATATGAGGGAATTGGGTGGCAACCCAAACAGCCACACCTCGGCACATGAGTCGTCTGCTGCGGTTGCTTCCTTCCGGACCTGGCCGAGTTCACAGAGTATCATTGCGAGGGGACCGAAAGGGTCACCATAGAGTCTAATCGAAAACCATTTGCTTGATTAACGATAGC
>JABSOJ010000431.1 GCA_013216005.1 Alteromonadaceae bacterium
TGTAAATAAGTCTTATGCTTAATATTAGCAAAATTTTGATTTAATAAACGTACTGCCTTCAAGATGCGACAGAACCCTTCAATGAGGCTCGTGAATCACCGTATATTGAGGGATTAGATCAACCAGAAGCTTCAGTATCTAGACATGATAAGTTGTGGGCAGATGTAGTACACGAGAATGGTTTAAAAATCAGACACACCAAAACACCTATCAAACAACCTAAGTTTGTGATATTTTTGATTTTAATTATTATCCAAGGAATTAACATGAATTACATAAGGATTTTTATTCTGACCGTGCTAGCGGTTTCATTCAATACAGTGGGAGAGTCAATCGTTCCTGTATACGAAAGCTTAACAGTTCAATCAAAAGCGTTAGGAACAGAAAAGACGGTAACTGTCCATTTACCCGAGGGCTACGAAAAATCTTCAAATCAACAATATCCTGTATTGTATACGGTGGACGCCCAATACTATTTAGACCACATTAGAGCTATAACAAGTACTCTATCGTCCACCTCTTTAATGCCTAAAATAATAATTATTGGTATAGATAGTGATAACCGAAGGAGAGACTACACCCCGACTCAAACCGATGACGTTGCAAACTCAGGTGGTGCCAATAAGTTTTTAGATTTTATTGAGTTTGAGATCATGCCCAAAGTTGATTCAAACTATAACACTTCTGAAGTAAAAATATTTTCTGGTCATTCTTTAGGTGGCTTGCTCTCTTTACACGCATTTTATACAAGACCGAGTCTATTTACTGCGCATTTCGCATTTAGCCCTTCTCTATACTGGGACAACATGAGCACTGTTCAAAACGTAAAAAGTTATTTAGAAAATAGTGCAAGTCTGAAACAATTCTTGTATATAAATATGGGTGATGAAGGTCTTAAAGGAGGGACAGCTGGATCAAAACTGATGAGGAAAGGCTTCATTGCTTTGAAAACCTTTTTAGAAAATCATAAAACGACCAAAAATTTTTGGTTCGGTGCTGAACATTTAGAGAGTGAGAATCATGGGTCTACAATGTTGGTTGGTGCTATTCAGGCTTTTCGAACGCTATATCGCCATTGGGAATTGCCATTTAGAGTGTCTGAAAAAGGGATCGAAGCAATTGAACAACACTATAAATATCTTTCAAAAGACCTGTTTCGAGAAGTTAAACCAAGTGAGGCGGATATTAATTATCATGCTAGGTATTTAATGCACATTTTACTACCAGAAAAATCAATAGATCTATATCAGTACAATATAAAACACTACCCAAACTCACCAGAAGCACAATTTAGTTTGGCAAGTACGTACAAAAAAATTAACAAACTTCAACTAGCCAAGACTCACGCAATTTCTGCAATAAACCTTTCCACCAAAGATGGGAAACAGTTGAAACAGTATCAGGAGTTCTTGAATACGTTAAAAACTAACCATTAGAACACAACGGTACTTACACCGCGGCTTATAAAAACCTGTTTGACTGGACTTCCCGTATCAACCAGAAAGTATTTCAAAATAAACCTATGGTATTGCTTTCAACCTCACCCGGCCCCGGTGGTGCAGCCAGTGTTTTAGCGTCAGCAACCCAGTCTGCACCTTACTTTGCAGCCGACGTTAAAGCAAGCATTTCTGTACCGAGTTTTTATGATAATTTTGATGTTGGATCTAACCAGATCACGAATAAAGAAATTGGACAAGGCCGAAGTTGAAGCCTATTGCAACGACAATGACATTCAGTTTGAATGGTTGGAAAACAATGGCCTGAGAACCCGGCAAATCAACCAGGCGGTGATGTCGCACCCGAAAACCGGTGAAAAGCTGTGGTTTAACCAGGCCCACCTGTTCCATGTCAGCAACCTTAAACCCGAGGTGCGGGAAAGCCTGTTGTCGGTCGTTGGTGAAGAGTCGCTACCACGCAACGTTTATTATGGTGACGGCAGCGAGATCGATACCGCAGACCTTGATGTTATCCGTGAGGTTTACCTGCAAACCCGGTTGATGTTTGCTTGGCAAAAACATGACTTGTTGTTGTTGGACAATATGTTGTTCAGTCATGCCCGCCAGCCCTTTGAAGGCACCAGAAAAGTCCTGGTCGGCATGGCGCAGCCCTATGCAGGGTAACTTTACAAACTTGTGCAGCGGCAACGCTAACCGGGTGACAACCCGAAAACCAAAAGGTATTGAAGATGAAAGTTCCATTTAAGAGTGTCGCGTTGCTGTCGACTTTTTTGCTTGGCTGTAGCGCAACGGCCGACAAACCGGCTTATGTAGTGGGTCAATCATTTCAGGATTGTGAAAACTGTCCCAAAATGATCGTGGTACCGGCAGGCCAGTTCATGATGGGCAGCGGGCCTGATGAAAAAAACCGGGGCAAAGATGAGCAACCGGTTTATCAAGTGACTTTGCCACGTCCCTTTGCCGTGGGAATATATGAAATAACCTTCAACCAGTGGCAGGCCTGTCTGGATGAGCAAGGTTGCAACGGTTACATGCCGCACGATGCCGGCTGGGGTAGGGGAGAGCGGCCGGTGATGAATGTGAGTTGGCAAGATGCCAAGGACTATTTGCAATGGCTAAGCAACAAAACCGGCCACCAATACCGTTTGTTGACCGAATCCGAGTGGGAATATGTCGCCAGAGGGGGTACTTCCGCCCTGTATTGGTGGGGTGATGACAGGCCCAAAGGCAAAGCAGTTTGTGCCAGGTGTGACGCCGACAACAGCCAAATGACCCAACCGGTGGGTTCTTATTTGGCCAACCCGTTTGGCCTGCATGATGTGCATGGCAATGTGTGGGAATGGGTAGAGGATTGCTGGAGCAAGGATTACAAGGACCATTATGCCGACGGCACGGCCTGGACCGGCAAAAAGGCCTGCAAGCGAAGGGTGGTTCGCGGCGGCGCATGGTCAAATGGCGGGCGCCATTTAAGATCGGCCAACCGCAGTTGGAAAAGCCCTGCTTACCGGGGGTTATTCGAAAATGGCATAGGGGATTACAGCAAACTCAACGGACGTGGGGATTTTGGCAAGGGCATTCGGGTGGCAATGACACTGCCGCTGGACAAGTAGCCTGCCGAACTTTGGCATAGTCATTTGCGGCGCAAATGACTATGCCGCAGGCAAGTTGAATCTGGATGATTTTAAGCCGTTTGTTTTGGCGTAAACTGCTGATTTATTGACAGTTGGCAGCTGTTGATAGATACTGTTGGCGTTGAGGGAATATGTAGTTCTTAGGGGGGCGAAGTCGAGGAAAGGATTGACTGGAGGCCAATGAAATCTTGTATTCAGGGTATGGTTTTATGAAATTCAATCTGTCGAATTATCTGTTCAAATCCACTTCGTCCGACGCGGCGAAGTTTCCAGACTTAATTGTCAACTCACCTGTCTTATTTGTCACTATCAAACGATAATTATTATCACGCCGAATTTATTTGGGTCACTCCCTTGAGCAGGGTTGTGGCCTTATAAATTGCACGGCGCAATCTGTTCATAGATTAGCAGAATATCTAACCGGGAAAACCGCCATGCACGAGAAAACCACCACAAACAAGAACAAAAATCAAAACACTAAAGATCAGTAACTAACCATCAATAAATATTTCCTAACAGGCAGCAAAAAAGTTGC
>JABSOJ010000432.1 GCA_013216005.1 Alteromonadaceae bacterium
TTGCTTTATTGGACTCATATAAATCAGAAGAAGGTAAATATTCTAACTTATGGATAATTGATTCAATTTCACTAGGGGTAATTAAATTAGAGCGGTAACGTTCAGCAAGATAATCACGAAGATCAGACTTAATCAGCACATCTTCGGTTGTTCTCTCAATCTGCTCCCCACAACTATGTGGGTAGCCTTCTTGTCCGAGTAGCTCTATTATGGCTTGTTCAAGCCTTTCTTCCGTGAATTTCATTGTTTACACCAAATTTGATATCTTAGTTAATAAGATTGATAGGATTTTTTTTAGCTCTATTTTTTCTACAGATAAAGACTCTTTGTGATCCTCAATCGGTTTAATAACTTGGCAAAACTTTTTGTAAATTGAAGGGTTAAAGCAACGAGCAAACTTAAAATTCATTATTTTAGTTGGAGAAGTATGTTTAACTGTTGTACCTGTCGCACCTCCAACGATTTCATTCCTGTATTCAGTGGAGCACAAAAGTTGATAGATAAATTCCTTAAATACAAAATCATTCTTAAATTCAATTTTACCTAATCGTTGATTGTGTAAAAGCTTGTAACCTTTGATAGCTGGAATTCGAGCAGGATATCCCAACGTATCACTTACTTTACTCAGATCGGTCATAGTAACCATGATATCTCCAACATTGAAAGCATAATCTTTTGGTAAATCGCCATCATAAAATCGCATTTTATTCAGTTTGACTCCACCACCTATTTTTATATTTCCTGGAGTTAATAGGACATTTCCACAATCTTGCTTTGTAAAATACTCCCCCTTAAAAGCGAAACCGTGCTTAACGTTTAAGACGCTTTCTAAGGTGTCAGGCTTCCACTTAATAGGGATGTCGCGTTCTAGCTCTTCACTGAATTCCATATCACCACCAGAAGATTGATAAGGTTTACCTTCCAATTCTGGCTTGCCAATCAATTCAGCATATTTCTTTGAGATAGGAAATTCAAAATCAACAAACCACTGTTTGTAAATAGTTTGAGTTGTGTCTTCAAGTTTTTGGATAAGTTGTTCATTAAGTGAAATACGATCATTGACTACATTATATTCACGAACAATCTCACATTGTTTTTCGATAGATACTACAGGAAGTTCAATATCGCACATCTCTTCCCAATCAAATATTTCTCGAACAGAACCGTGAGATTTAAAACGTGCATAACGATCAAATTCTGGACGCCTAAACCACATCATCAAATATTCAGGATTAAGCTTTTCAGCATCAGTAACTTCAAAAACGGTATATGCCTGTGAGACTAAAGCTTGCTCGTAATTTTCAAGCATAGCTATACCCATTTTATCTCCTCTACGAGAAGTATCGGGGACATAAGTAAACTGCTTCTTTTTAACTATTTTGTATTTCTTATAATCAGTTCCTACTGTATTTGCAACAGAATTAATAAAAACCTTCCGAGTCGACACCCCTAAAAGGTTATCCTTTCGATCTTCTTTGTTCCTAATTTCAACAACACGGATAAATTGACCAAGTTTCTTATAATTTGATTTCATAACCTAACTCTTTAAACACATTTAGTAATTTAGATTTAGATTGCTCTTCATCTTGTAAAAGCTGTGACAAACTATCTTGTATCGCAGACATTTTCTTATCAAAAGTGATATCTTCATCTCGGTTAATAAACTCAATGTATTTACTCGGTACTAATGAATAGCCCTTAGCTGCTACCTCACTATTGTTGGCTGAGTAGCAATATTCAGCAATATTTTGATACTGCTTATCTTTCTCCTCTTGCTGCCAAGTGTGAAGCGTATCGGAAAAATCTTTGATATCTTGTTCTGAGAATTGAACATACTTCTTCTCGAATGGTTCACCACGTTGACGCAAATCCATAAACAAGATTTCTTTTTCACGATCTCGATAGTGTCGTGTTACATCTTCATGTGGAACGGTATGCGCTTTTTTGTTCTTGTTTAAAATCCAAAGAGTTACACTAATATCTGTGGTATAGAACATACTACGAGGCAAGATAATGACTGCTTCTACGAGATTATTTTGAATTAACTTTTTACGGATAGCCTTTTCTGTACCTTCACCTGATAAAGCACCGTTGGAAAGAATGAAACCTGCAACGCCATTTTCAGATAATTTAGACACCATATGTAATATCCAAGCATAGTTGGCATTACCTGTTTGTGGTGTTTCGTAACCATCCCAACGATGATCATCAACCAATTCGTCAGATGCTCGCCATGCTTTTTGGTTGAATGGTGGGTTTGCCATAATGAAATCAGCTTTTAGTGTTTCATGTTGGTCATTGGCAAAAGTATCTTTTGCTGCTGCGCCTAAATTTGCTGAAATACCACGTATCGCTAAATTCATTTTAGCCAGCTTATACGTTGCACTTGTATATTCCTGTCCATAAACAGAAACATCTTTAGTATTACCTTTATGGTTTTCGATAAACCTCATAGACTGAACAAACATACCACCAGAGCCACAACAAGGATCGTAAATTTTACCTTTGTATGGCTCTATAAGTTCAGCAATTAAATTTACAATACTTTTTGGTGTATAGAATTCGCCCTTACCTTTACCTTCAGCAATAGCAAATTTTGCTAAAAAGTATTCGTAAACTCTACCAACTACATCTTCATGGGGATTAGCTAATGTGTCGATATTATTAATAACATCAATCAAGGCTGACAGTTTACTAACGTCTAAACCTAAACGAGAAAAGTAGTTATCAGGTAATGCACCTTGTAATGCCTTATTGTTTTTTTCAATGGTACTTAAAGCGGTATCAATTTTTAAAGCTATATCTTCTTGTTTTGAATTTTTTTGAACAAAGCTCCAACGACTTTCTTCGGGTAGGTAAAACACATTTTCTTTAGTATAAGCTTGAACTAAATCAACATACTTTTCTTGATTACCATCAATCAATTCTTGCTTACGCTTTTCAAAAGTATCACTGATAAATTTGAGGAAAATAAGGCTTAAAACGATATGCTTATATTCTGAGGATTCAACGCTGCCACGCAGTTTATTAGCCGCATCCCATAATGTTTCTTCAAATGATTTTTGTTTCTTTTTAACTGCTTCTTTAGCCATAACTACTCATTCCATTGATAATTATTATTACCAATAAATTAATAAAATATAATAATCTTATTGTACACAGAGTTGGACCGTTAACAACTTGATTTAACTTGTATTAAAGTTAATGTTTTGTAATAGAATTAATTTGGTTAATATTAGTTAAGGAGTTACTTCATTAGCATCCCAAATTTCACGGTGTTGAGTATTTTTACTAGCCTGTGCCGATAGTTCTTCTATGTATTGTGTTTTTTCTAATAATGAATGAGCACAATAAACTTTAGTAGCAAAACGGCTTCTGCTCATTTGAACGTAATGCAGCTCTTTATTTAAAAACTGTTGGTTTAAATCCTACATTCCGCACATTTAAGGTATTGATTTAAATGGACTTTAAAAGTTGTAAAATGTAGCCATGTATTTGTGTGTTTTATAATTAATTGATAAATATAAGTTTATTTAAAATTGTCATTATTGGTCAATTTTCGAACTTTATATAAAAATCCGCTTAACTACATGTTATTAAGGTTATTTTTAATTATTTGT
>JABSOJ010000433.1 GCA_013216005.1 Alteromonadaceae bacterium
CAATGCATCAACAAATGTCATTACCTCATAATACAGGTGTAATAGAGCATATAATGGTAATCGAAGGAGAAATGGAATATTTTCTGGAACAACAATGGCACCTTTTAAAACAAGGTGAAGTTGCAAAATTCCATGCCGATGTAGAGCATGGCTACCGCAATATGTCAGGTGAACAGACGGTATTTCATAGTATTATTTGTTATACAGGTGAAGATAAACAATAATTCTGAGCCAGATTCCGGATAAAGATTTTAACGGTTTAAACCAAAAAAAGGTCGCTAATGCGACCTTTTTAAAGAATAACAATTTACTAAGCTAAGTGCTTACCAACCTGTCTTCTCTTTAAGAGCAATGCCAATATCTGCAAGTGAACGAACAGTTTTTACACCAGCCGCTTCCAACGCTGCAAATTTCTCATCAGCTGTACCTTTACCGCCAGCGATAATTGCGCCAGCATGACCCATACGTTTACCAGCAGGTGCTGTAACACCGGCAATGTAAGATACTACAGGTTTAGTTACATTAGCTTTAATATATTCAGCTGCTTCTTCTTCAGCTGTACCACCAATTTCACCAATCATAACAATTGCTTCTGTTTGCGGATCGTTTTGGAACATTTCCAATACGTCAATAAAGCTTGTACCCGGAATAGGATCGCCACCAATACCAACACAAGTAGACTGGCCAAAACCAGCATCAGTTGTTTGCTTAACAGCTTCATAAGTTAAAGTACCTGAACGAGATACAATACCTACTTTACCCGGTAAATGGATGTGACCCGGCATAATACCAATCTTAGTTTCGCCCGGAGTGATAACACCTGGACAGTTAGGACCGATCATACGAACGCCAGTTTGATCAAGCTTAGCTTTCACATCAACCATATCCAACGTAGGGATACCTTCAGTGATAGTTACAATGATTTCGATACCAGCATCGATTGCTTCTAAAATTGCATCTTTACAAAAAGGTGCAGGAACATAAATAACTGTTGCTGTTGCGCCAGTTGCTGCTAACGCTTCACGTACTGTATTGAATACTGGTAAACCAAGGTGCGTTTGACCGCCTTTACCCGGGCTTACGCCACCAACCATTTGTGTACCATAATCAATTGCTTGTTCTGAATGGAAAGTACCTTGTCCACCAGTGAAACCTTGACAGATAACTTTAGTATCTTTATTAATTAAGACAGACATTATTTGCCCTCCGCAGCTGCAACAACTTTAAGTGCTGCATCAGTTAATGATTCAGCAGCAATGATGTCTACATCAGAGTTAGCTAATACTTCACGACCCGCTTCAGCGTTAGTACCTTCTAAACGTACAACTACAGGTACAGTTACACCAACTTCTTTAACAGCGCCGATAATACCTTCAGCGATCATGTCACAACGAACAATACCACCAAAAATGTTAACTAAAACAGCTTTTACATTTTCATCAGAAAGGATAATTTTGAATGCTTCAGCAACACGTTCTTTAGTTGCTCCGCCGCCAACATCAAGGAAGTTAGCCGGTTTGCCACCGTGCAAGTTAACGATATCCATAGTACCCATAGCAAGACCGGCACCATTAACCATACAACCAACGTTACCGTCTAAAGCAACATAGTTAAGTTCCCACTGTGCTGCGTGTGCTTCACGCTCATCTTCTTGAGATGGATCGTGCATTTCGCGGATTTTAGGCTGACGGTATAAAGCATTACCATCAATACCAATTTTACCGTCTAAACAGTGAAGGTTACCTTCATCTGTAATTACTAACGGGTTAATTTCCAATAAAGCAAAGTCATAATCATTGAACATTTTTGCAAGACCCATAAAGATCTTAACAAATTGCTTCATTTGTACAGGGTTTAAACCCAATTTGAAACCAAGCTCACGTGCTTGATAAGCTTGAGGACCAACTAATGGATCGATTTCAGCTTTGTGAATTAACTCAGGCGTTTCTTCAGCAACTGTTTCAATTTCAACACCACCTTCAGTAGATGCCATAAACACTACACGTTGAGTACCACGGTCAACAACAGCGCCAAGGTATAATTCATTCGCAATATCCGTACAGCTTTCCACTAAAATTTTAGAAACTGGCTGTCCTTTTTCATCTGTCTGGTATGTAACTAAGTTTTTGCCTAACCAATGCTGAGCAAATTCTCTGATCTCTTCTTTGGTTTTAACTAGCTTAACACCGCCAGCTTTACCGCGACCACCCGCGTGGACTTGAGTTTTAACAACCCACATATCGCCGCCAATTTTACTGGCAGCTTCGGCAGCTTCTTGAGGGGTATCGCAAGCGAATCCTTCAGAAACTGGTAAACCATATTCAGCGAACAATTGTTTCGCTTGGTACTCATGCAAATTCATGGTGTTTTATCCATTTATCTGTAAATTATAGTGAAAGCTTTAATAGCTAAATGCTTACAAAATTGCTCCCACCGAAAAAGTCGACAGATTATAGTACAAAAGCTCTAAAGACGGTAGTCTAAAGAGCTAATACAATCGTCTAAGTTCGACGTTATTTAATCCAATGTAATAATGTCCATCAAGAAACGGATGTCTACTGCGGACGTCCCACTGACACGAACTGTGCACCACAAGATAGTGTTATTTAGAATGACTAAACGCCTATATATTGTAAAGCGCATTTCCGTGTAATTGGCTCGCCCTCGCTAAGATCCTGTTTCTAGACGGATACTAATTAGATATCTAAAAGCAAACGTGTTGGATCTTCTAACAGTTCTTTAATTGTCACTAGGAAACCAACAGATTCTTTACCATCAATTAAGCGATGATCGTAAGATAATGCTAAATACATCATAGGTAAAATTTCAACTTTACCATTTACGGCCATAGGACGATCCTGGATTTTATGCATACCCAAAATAGCCGCTTGTGGTAAATTAAGAATAGGTGTTGATAACAATGAACCAAATACGCCACCGTTAGTGATGGTAAAGTTACCCCCCGTCATATCTGCAATTGAAAGTTTGCCGTCGCGACCTTTAATTGCTAATTCACGAATGCCATTTTCAATAGCCGCCATACCTAATTGATCAGTATCACGTAATACAGGAGTAACCAAACCACGAGGTGTAGATACAGCTATACTGATATCAAAAAAGTTATGATAAACAATATCATCACCATCAATAGAAGCATTGACTCCTGGAAAACGTTTTAACGCTTCAGTTACTGCTTTTACGTAAAAAGACATGAAACCAAGGCGGGTATCATGAGTCTTTTCAAATAAGTCTTTATATTGTTTACGCAAATCCATAATTGGCTTCATGTTAACTTCATTAAATGTTGTTAACATTGCCGTTGAATTTTTAGCTTCCAATAAACGTTTGGCAATAGTTTTACGTAAACGTGTCATTGGTACACGTTTTTGACTACGTTCACCTGAGCCTTGTGCCACAGGTACAGGAGTGGCTAATGCTGCTGGTGCACTCTGTTTATTAGCAGCATTAGCTAATGCCGCTTCAACATCTTCTTTAGAAATTCGTCCGCCTTTACCTGAACCTTTAACATCACCGGCAGTCATGCCATTTTCAGTCATCAAACGACGAACTGAAGGGCTTGCCAGCTCATCAGAGCTATTAGCTTC
>JABSOJ010000434.1 GCA_013216005.1 Alteromonadaceae bacterium
TTTAAAATCTGATGCCCTTTTTACTGAAAATCAACTCAGATTTTAAATCTCAGCTTTATGTGCGGAACGTCAGATATGATCAAATTTCGGCAATAATAGTTCTCGACATAAATACAACGCTATACGTTATCTCATCTACCTTCAAATTCGGTTGGATAACCCGACTTTTTCCTCAACGGACAACTGAGATAACACTTATTCACAAACCCACTTTCTGATTTATAAATCACTAACATATTTCATTTTACTTTTTTTATTCAAGTAAAAAACATTCCCAACTTATTTACCTGTTAATCACCCTACAATTTCAAAGTTAGTTCATTTCCATAAACTTTCAGGTATTATGCCGCTCATCAACAGCTAGGTAATATTTTAAGGTAAATTATGTCCACCATCGTTTTAGCAACAGGCAACCTCGGTAAAGTAAAAGAATTAGCCAGTTTATTGGAAACTCAACATATCACTGTAGTTCCTCAAAGTGAATTTGATGTTCCTGAGGTAGCTGAAACGGGTACTACTTTTGTGGAAAATGCGATTATAAAAGCTCGTCATGCAGCTAAAATTACTGGTCTGCCAGCTATTGCTGATGATTCTGGTTTAGAAGTTGATGCACTAAATGGTGCTCCCGGTGTTTATTCAGCTCGTTACGCAGGTGAAAATGCCAGCGATGACGATAATATGGAAAAATTGCTTAAAGCACTTCAAGGTGTTCCATCAGAGAAAAGAACCGCCCGTTTTCATTGTGTGCTTGTTTATATGCGGTTTGAAAACGATCCTACGCCAATTATTTGCCATGGTGCCTGGGAAGGAAGTATCTGTCAGGATAAATTAGGTAATCAAGGGTTTGGTTATGATCCTATTTTCTGGCAAGCAGATCGTCAATTAACCTCAGCTCAATTACCTCGCAATATAAAAAATAAGCTCAGTCACCGTGGACAAGCACTTGCGCAATTAATCCCTAAACTTGCTCAGCTAACACAGCCTACACAAAACATACAACAACCAGATAGTGCAAATTAGAGTGGCTGCTGACATGTTAATGAATCCACCTTTATCACTTTATATTCATATACCTTGGTGTGTAGAAAAATGTCCTTACTGCGACTTTAATTCACACGCATTAAAAAACACTATCCCTGAGCAAGATTATGTTGATGAGTTAATCAAAGATTTAGATTCTGATATCGCCCGGTTTAACTTAACCGACAGGCCATTACACTCAATCTTCATCGGTGGCGGTACGCCAAGTTTATTTACCCCCAAAGCGATTGAACAAATACTTAGTCAGGTATTAGAGCGTTTTGAGCATAATGATGACATTGAAATAACCTTAGAAGCGAACCCAGGTACAGTTGAAGCAGACAAGTTTGTTGGTTTTTTTAAAGCAGGAGTTTCCCGGCTTTCTATCGGCGTACAAAGTTTTGCTTCCGACAAATTGATCAAACTTGGACGGATACACAACAGTAATCAAGCACAAACCGCAGCAAAATTAGCAACTGAATGTGGAGTAACCAGCTTCAATTTAGATTTAATGCACGGCTTACCCAATCAGTCGGTGGAAAATGCGTTAGATGATTTGAAAACAGCCATTAGTCTGAACCCTACGCACATATCCTGGTACCAATTAACCATAGAGCCTAATACCGCTTTTCATTCTAAACCGCCTAAACTACCAGTAGACGATGTATTGTGGGACATTCAGGATCAAGGTGTAACATTATTAGCTGAAGCTGGTTATCAGCAATATGAAATTTCGGCGTACAGTAAACCAGATTTTCAGTGTCAGCATAATCTAAATTATTGGCAGTTTGGTGATTACCTTGGCATTGGGTGTGGCGCACATGGCAAAATTACCGATGATAAATCACAGAAAATTTATCGGACCATAAAAGTAAAACACCCTAAAGGATACCTGGACAAAGACCGTGCTCATTTAGATCAATTATCAGAAGTAAGCGAAGCAGAACGCCCTTTTGAATATATGATGAATCAATTAAGACTACATTCTTCTTTTACTTTAGAACACTATCAATCAACAACAGGTCTTGATGCTGAAACAGTATTACCCATTTTACAACTGGCGCTTCAGAAAAAATTGATGCTTTGCCATAACATCAACGATAAAGAATTCTGGCAAGTGAGTAAAACAGGACAAAGATACTTAAATGATTTGTTAGAGATGTTCTTATGAACAACAAAACTCAAAAAGAGTTAGATCTGGCTTTTATGCAAAATGCTTATCAGTTAGCTCAACAAGCTGAAGCGATCAATGAAATTCCTGTCGGCGCAGTCGTTGTTGCAAACGGCAAAATTATTGGTGAAGGTTTTAACCAGCCAATCACACTGAACGATCCCTCCGCACATGCTGAAATGATCGCTATTCGTCAGGCAGGTAAATATTTATCAAACTATCGACTTATCGATTGTACTTTATATGTCACTCTGGAACCCTGCCCTATGTGTGCGGGTTTATTGGTACACAGCCGAATTAACCGATTAGTTTATGCAAGTAAAGATGCAAAAACAGGTTCAGCAGGCAGCTTATTTAACTTGGTTGAACATGAAAGTTTGAATCATCAAATTGAAGTCTGTGATGGCATTATGGCGACAGAATGCAGTGCGTTGATATCAGCGTTTTTTAAACGTCGCAGAGCAGAGAAAAAAGCGGATAAATTGTCAAAAAGACATCTAACATAAAAAGCGCCTAACACAATAAACAGTAATACCAATTAGCAGAAATAATATCAAAAGCACAAAAAAGGTTAATCGAAAAGTACAATGATAAAATTAACGACAGAAGAAATACGACAAACCAAAATGACGAGAGAGGCGTATGCCAATCAGCCAAAAAATAAAGTTATCTTGTTATTAGATGGTATTCAAAGCAGCCATAATATCGGAGCTTTCGTTCGGTTAGCTGATGCTTTTCTCATTGAAAAAGTTATTATCTGTGATGCACCCAACCTAAATCCCAAGAAGTTAACAAAAACATCAATAGGTACAGAAAAATGGGTCAAAATTCAACAGGAACTAAGTGCAGTTGATGTAACAAAGGAACTAAAATCAAAGGGCTACTTTATTGCATCCATTGAATTGTGTAAAACGTCGATCAATTATTTAACCGCTAATTATTCTCAACAACCCATAGTACTGATATTAGGCTCAGAAAAATATGGCGTGTCAGAAGAATTAGTCGAACTATCTGATATGCTTATCCATATTCAAATGTTAGGCATGGGTAATTCCATGAATGTTTCTTCCGCTGGTGCAATTGTTCTTGCTGATCTCATCTCTAAAGCTAATTGGTTAAAATAAAGCTGGCGACGGTTTTTTACTTTACTCTGTTGACCCCGCAATTGACTTTTACGTTGGGTTAACTTTAATGTTCTTTTTTTTCTCATAATTATTTCCTTATTAATTATTTTCTTCCATTATTTCTGTTAATGATGACAATTTGATGACAATTCACCTCAAATTTTTAAACCTTCCGGTTCTGATCTAAAAAGTCTTACTTTATCTTGCCTATGCACATCACTCAGGTTGGTCGATAACTACCCTGAACTTGAGAAATATCGACTAGTTTTATTTCTATC
>JABSOJ010000435.1 GCA_013216005.1 Alteromonadaceae bacterium
TCAACATTAATGTGAGTGCCCACACAAATTGCATGATAACTAATTGTTAAAGAACGTTATTGTTTCTCTAAGAGAAATCAATAACCAGTGTTAGTCGCATTCGCTAATCACTGTTGCTTCAAAGCCTTGTCTGAAGCGAGATAAGGATAATACGCTTCTCAGTTTTGATGTCAACGTTTATTTAAAATGTTTTTTCATCTTATTTTAAAATACATTTAAAATGAAATTTACTCGTAAAATAAGACAAGTAAACTATTGAAAACATCAATTCCGACCCCGTTTTTTGTCAGGACGCGCATTCTAATTGTTTTAGCTATCAAATCAAGTCTTATTTTCATTTAATTATGGGTTTTTTAAAACAAGATGGATTTAATGAGCAGATAACGGCTTAGATGTGGATTTATGATTCATTTGATTCATTTGATTCATTTGATTCATTTGATTCATTAAAAGTTAACGACTGAATTATCGTTTTATTGTATGTTTATCAAATCTCAAAAGAAACCCTGTGTTCTGTATTCACTCAATTATTCATGACTATTGTTGAATGACCTAATTCTGAAGCGCAACATCCACATATTGGAGATTTTGTGTATCAAATATATCACTTAAAATTTTGGCTCTGTTGTAGATAATTGTTGTCCCTTCAAATGGAATTAAACTCAACCCTTATATCTAGGACTCTGTGACTAATTCTCGTTAAAAAACCAATTTATCGCCTAACCCTTTAAAAATAGGGGATTCATCGAGGGACAACAGTATTATGAAACAGAGCCAAAATTTTACAGATACCATTGAACATCAGACCATAAAAATCAGACCATTAACATAAACTTTTTAATGCCTTAAACTGTATCTGTATATTTAATATCACTGCCGTCAGTTAATCGATTGCGTAAGATCTTAAAATCAGTATCAATAAAAAGAATAAAACCTATGAAATTCCGTTAGCACCTTCCTTATCTTTAACTGACAACATATAACCAATTGCAAAAGTAGATAATGGTCGGATTCTAACTCATTGGATACTTCCTGTTACTATGTACGCACGTCTTTATATAAGATTTACTCCCATAGAGCATAATGCCGATAGTCGGTACCCAGTTAAAACCATAAAAAGTATTGCTATCCTTTTTCTCTTTCTCTGCCTTCTTATTCAAGTGGTGAACATTTATTGTTTAAGATTAACTAATTGCACACCTCTAAAGAATTACACTATAAATTGCTTCGATTTAACTCTCCCAGTATCTTTAACATAACCTGCCAGGAAGAAGAGCCAGTATGGATCATATCAAAATGTCCAGCTCCCTGAACGATTTCTACGTATTGGTTAGACTTTGTGCTCTGAGCAAGAGGTACGATAGTATCACTATCGCCGTGAATGAGGATAGTTCTGGAATGGAATCCTTGGACCATAGGATCGGCCAAATTGTATTGTTCTTCATTTGCTTTAAAATCCCCATTCATGAAATCAACAACGACACTTTGACAACTATTATCCCCTTGTGAATATTTTTTAAGATTAGAAATAGCGGCCAGACCAATGACTCCCTTCACCGAATTTTTCTCATGCTTTCCATAATGATTTGCGGCTAGCAAGGCTAAGTGACCTCCAGCCGAGTGCCCCATCAATATAATTTGGCTATTGTTAACTTTATCTCTTTTAAGCCGCTTGGCAAATTCAATGGCCGATAAAATATCATTGAATGTCCCCGGCCAAGCCCCACCTTCATCTCCCGTTCGGCGATATTCAACAGACAATACAGCATAACCCGCTTTAGTTAGTGCATTACTTGCTGCCTGAGTATGTTTGATATCGTAGGCATTTAGCCAACAGCCTCCATGAATAAACACAATGAGTGGTGCAGCTAAATTCTGCTCAGTATCAGGTAACCAGAGTTCGCCATATTGAAGTGGATCATCACCATAGGACAAAATTTCGGAGGGAGTACCGGTTGGTAGTTTTAGTATACTATTGTAGGAAACATTTACTTTAAAAACAGAATCTTGTTCGACTCGATTGTCCGTGCCAGCATAGCCAGGGGAAGCTAATATCCAAAATACAACCACAAAAACCAAAAATTTCATTTTTATCTCTTTATTATTATTTTTATTTCTTCCCTTGAGGGTAAAATAACAGTAACCCCGTTAATACCATTAAGCAAATAGTTTGGTTTATACTTCAGACGGTAACGCCATTATAAATGAGCCAAAATGTTATTGGCAAAAAAGGTGGGATGCCAACACAATCACCTTTATCGGTATTTTATCTTTAGTGAGTAACTTACAGAATTATCGCCAAAATTTTAGTTGCTTTCCTATTTGATGCTTGATTGTAACTTCACAATGTTCAAGGAGAAACTCAGGTCTAAAATTACCTTCATTAAAAAAAGCATCAATTGAAATAGCTCCAGGTGCAGGAGATGAAACAATTCTTACAACCCCATTACCATCGCTTTGAAAAAAAACCAGACACCCAACTTAACAATCACTTAAAAATACGCTCAAAATAAAACAATTCAAGGGTTAAAAATTTTACCTTTAGCTAAAAATTTAACCCTCGTATTTCTATTTTATTATATATCGCCGTAAAGCCCTAACCCAACTTCGAGTTTCCACAAAATTGAGCCAGGCCTCCGGCACAGATCCGTACGTGCGCTACTAACGCATACGGCTCTGGAAGTGTAATATATTGAGTCTAACCTGTAATGTATTCAGTCTTATAATGGCGAGTTTAATATCACCGTCTTCCATTTATTGTCCCAATCTTTACTATGGATCTTAGCCCTTAACTGCAATATTGGATTAAGTCCTTCTCTTGACCATAACATGTGTTGTTGTCCTTTGCATCGTTGATTAATAAGACTTTCAACGGTGGACTCTGCCAGGTTACTGGTGAATACCTGTCCTTTTTGCTGACGTTCACGATAATTAACTATACGATCACGATTATTTTCAACATATTGTTTAAACTGGCTCAGTTTAGTTTTTACTTTTAACACGTTAACCGAAGCGATTAATTGTGCTAATCGAATAATTGCGGCATCAGTATTACCGCGCCATAAGTGCCATTTTATCCGTAAAAATTTATTTTTTATCGCTTTAGGTAAAGCAATGTTTTGCATTTTCATTCCGATATGAAACCAATCCAAAACACACGTCATGCTTGCGCATAGCGGACGTAATGATTCTACAACGTTCCAGCAATTCGTGGCACCATCACACAGGGCTGTAATATGGGTGTTCGGCGTAAGCCCCTGTTTTAGTGCGGCAATAATCGTATTGTTGATCATTTCTTTTTGCTCGTCATCTTTAACTGATGCGGCACAACTCTTGTCAGATAAATGATTTATTGTGCCTTTTTTATTGGAAACCAGCGCTTCTGGACGATAAATAACGGACGTTAATGCTTCGATACTCCGTTGCTCTTCTGTTGTTTTTACGTGTCCGCCGTCTACATTGACAATCAGTTCGTTTGCTTCGTCAATGTTCAAGAGTTCTTTTTCCACCTGGTCAATATCAATAATGGTTTGACCGACACTTTGAGTCACTTTTTTTATACGATTATGATTGTTTACTTTTCTGGATTT
>JABSOJ010000436.1 GCA_013216005.1 Alteromonadaceae bacterium
TTAAATCTTCGTTTTGAATTAATCGCTACAGCCCATGTGTAGCAATGGCTATTGACTTTTCGTTCGGGCACTACTTAATAACTAAACTTCCTTTGATAATCAATAATGTAAATATCCCTACGGCCATAGTAATTGTTAAACTTAACAGAGTTCCTAACATCACATATTCTGTCATTTTATGATCATGTTTATCTTTTAAGTCTCCAAATCTAAATACAGACTTTGCCGCTAATAAAAAACCAACTCCAGAAAATTGGTTCAATAATACAAAAGTCAAAATCAACAACCTTTCAACCATACCTATTACTTTACCAGCAGAAACAAGCGACTTTCTATCATCTTCTTGTATTGCGATATCCCTTTCGTCTCCATTTTCATTATTATTTGAACTACCTCTCGCTATTTCACTCCATTGTTCAAGCAATATTCTAATAATTATAGCTGTTGGTTTAAGTACAATGACGTACGCTATTACTACTACTATAAATTTATAATCTAACTTGAGTACCAAGTACCGTATTACGTCATCGTATTTATTTGTAAGACATCCCCACATTAGACCTAAAATTATAATATGTAATATTTGGTCTATAAAAAAATATATGAAAGTTTGGGGTAAATATGATTTAACAAAATCAATAAATAGATGAGTGATTAATATAAATAAACTCCCATATAGTGCAAGACTTACAGAATACCCCCCACAGCACAATACTATAAAAACTAAAATCCCATGAACTAAAACATGTTGATATAACCGAGCAGATTTTAAGTGTTTTTCATTTCTATCTCTGACCCATGAAGATGGTTGGAAATAAAAATCTCCTAATATATGAGCAAGGAAAAGAAAAGCTAAAAGTTGGATAGGTTCATTCATGTATTAATTCACTTTTTAAAGATTCAAATAAATCTATAAACTCAGAAAATAGTTGATAATTTGCCATATTTAATAGCTTAGTTGTATTTACCCTAGTTTTTTTTAATCTTTTGGCTATTTCTTCATGGTTATTATTGTCATCTACAAGATACTCATAAAGTGCTTGTATTTGCACTTGAGTTAAATTATCTATTTTTGCATCAACAAATTTAATTAACAAATCAATTCTTGTTTGAAATTCTTCTGAGTTGGTAAACACCCCTATGTTTTGTCCCTTGAGTTTATCAAGCCCAATGCCTGACAGATTAAAAGCTTCTCCAGTAGAACTTCGAAGTTTTGTTCTTTGAACATCAACTGCTCCTATTCCTATTCCTATTCTCGCATCAAACTTTTGTCCTGAGGTATCCACGGATTTTAAAGCTAGCCTAATCAGTAGAGCACTTTTTATCGAGTAATTCATATCGGGAAATATAACTTGAAATGAATCACCCCGGTATACATCATATTTAGCACCATACTTTTCAGCTAAGTATATTAGAACTTGTTCTAAGCGATATCTAATCACATCAAAATCTTCAACTGCGATTTTTCGAGATTTGATTAAATCACCTGTAATTACTGCTTTTAACATTATTACCTCCACAAGTAATAGAGTTAACTCAAATTTCGGCACCAATCAAACCGGGTAACAGTTCATATTTGTGTATTATCATGTTTAAGTTGATACAGTCCAGAGCCTGTATAGGTTTGAACTCATGTAAATTAACAGAAAACATTGTTGAACTGTAACCCTAATTTAGCCTATATGGTCAGTGCCCAAATTTCACATAAACTATCTACTTAACAAGTAGTAGTTACACCAACTATAGTAACTACCATAAGTTACATAAGCAATAGTAACCACTAGTAGTTACATTAACAGTAGTAACCACTAGTAGTTACATGAGTAGTGGTAAACACTAGTAGCTGCATTGATAGTAGTAACCACTAGCAGTTACATTTACCGTAGTAACCAGTAGTAGTTACAGTGACAGTAGTAACCACTAGTAGTTACATTGGCAGTAGTAACCACTAGTAGCTACATTGGCAGTAGTACCCACTAGTAGTTACATTGGCAGTAGTAACCACTAGTAGTTACATAAGTAGTGGTAAACACTAATTGCTACAGGAACTGTAATATATTGAGTTTTATAATGGTGAATTTAAAATCACCGTCTTCCATTTATTGTCCCAATCATTACTATGGATCTTAGCCCTTAACTGTAAGATTGGATTAAGACCTTCTCTTGACCACAACATATGCTGTTGCCCTTTACATCGTTGATTGATTAGACTTTCAACGGTAGATTCTGCTAAATTACTGGTAAACACCTTCCCATCTTTCTGACGTTGACGATAATTAATGATTCGACTGCGATTATTTTCAATGTATTGTTTAAAAAAACTCAATTTTGTTTTTACTTTTAACACATCAACCGAAGTG
Source organism: Alteromonadaceae bacterium (assembly GCA_013216005.1). Taxonomy (GTDB): domain Bacteria; phylum Pseudomonadota; class Gammaproteobacteria; order Enterobacterales; family Alteromonadaceae; genus JABSOI01. The sequence continues at coordinate 2,361 of JABSOJ010000436.1, forward strand.
ATCAGTTGCTCTAGCCGAAGAATTGCCGCATCGGTATTGCCGCGCCACAAGTGCCATTTTATCCGTAAAAATTTATTTTTTATCTCTATAGGTAAGGCAATATTTTGCATTTTCATACTGATATGAAACCAATCCAAAATACACATCATGCTTGCACATAGCGGACGTAATGCTTCAACAACGTTCCAGCAATTCGTTGCTCCATCACACAGAGCTGTGATATTAGTATTCGGAGTAAGTCCTTGTTTTAGCGCAGCAACAATCGTATTGTTGATCATTTCTTTTTGTTCGTCATCTTTAACGGATGCGGCACAACTCTTGTCAGATAAATGATTTATTGTGCCTTTTTTATTAGAAATTAAGGCTTCCGGGCGATAAATAACGGATGTTAATGCTTCGATACTACGTTGCTTTTCTGTTGTTTTTACGTGTCCGCCGTCTACATTGACAATCAACTCGTTCGCTTCTTTAACGTCCAAGAGTTTTTTTTCTACCTCGTCAATATCCACAAGGGTTTGACCGACACTTTGAGTCACTTTTTTTATACGATTATGATTGTTTACTTTTCTAGATTTAGTGGTAAATGTTTTAAACAAGCTTTCACTGTCTCTAAAGGTTTGTGATGCACCTAATTCAGACTGTATTTTAACCAATGCTCCAGAGAGGCTTCCATTAAGCAGGTTTCTTACCGTCGCGGGTGCTTCATAACTGCAGTTTTTACATTTGATCCGCTGAATTTTAACGTGATGTTCAGTAAATACATCATAAAATGCAGATGTTTGTTTTCCTAGCTTTCTTAATTGCCCTTTACATTTAGGGCACTCTGTTTGATTTTGATTCAGCAGTTTAACTTTTTCGGTGATGATATTGTCCAGAGATGCTTGGAGTAATCCTATTTGTTTACTGTGATCTATCGAAAAATCATGGAGGTTTGTGGGTTGGGTCAGTGTTTCTTCCATCATCGTTGAGCGATTTAAAATAAGCGCTGGATCAGTTAAGTCATACGTTTCGAAGATAATTCTATAGCCTTTTTTACCCATAATTCCTCCAGAGCTGTTTGTCGTTTTAAATATATCACCCTAACACCAATAACTCAATAAATTACACTTTCAGCAACAGTCAGCCAAAGGTAAGCGTGTTCTTATACCTAGGAAATCCCTCTTGAAGCCCTTTATTCTAGCGGAGTCTAAAAATATTAATTATTACTTTGTGACAAAAGTAGAGTGGTGT
>JABSOJ010000437.1 GCA_013216005.1 Alteromonadaceae bacterium
GAATTGGTGAGATATTCTAAGCAGCTTGTTAGCCGTAGTTATGCATTCGTTATGATCATCAATGATGAGCAATATTCTATTAATTCAATGACCTTAAAAGACATGGGTTATCAGATTTTTTATAAGTCGCCTTGTTTAGTTGAGCTTCGATCTGATGTGCGTAGTCATTATCTTTATTGTGAGCCTTCAAAAATCGAATTACCTCAGATTAATGCCGTTGATTCTCCTGCGGTTTCATTGTCTTTGTTGCCAGTTAAGTAATTATTTAGAATCAAATATTAAGGAATAAAAATCTATAACTTGCTAAATTTAAAATCAAAAAAATGACAGTAGTTACCACATAGCCGACATTAGATGTTACTGCTAGCTGGGCAGGTTGGATTAGATTTTGTATTGCTAACACGCCAATAAAGGGCAAAAATTGTTTGCTAAAATGTGTAGTGAAGCAAAAACGAGCAAACTGTTTTAGTCCTGCTTGATTGGCTTTTTATGTGTTTTTTCCCTACTTACCCTAGACCATTGAGAATTTTCTTTTGAAATTAAGCTTTCAATACGCTCAACAAATTGATTAAAAGAGTTCTCATCGTTATAAGGCTTACTCTTCGTTAAAAATAAAAACTTTTCATGTTTAATGGTTTCGCACGTAGTGCGATACATTAACCAATTTTCTTGATGCTTGCTTAGTGTAGAAAATCCGGCACTAACAGCGATGATAACACCAAGCACACCGAGAATAATTGAACCGCATGGTATGGAATCTCCCATGCCAGCAATAAAAGGAATGATGGCAGCGCAAACTATTTCAATAAGCCTTATATTTTTAAAGTACTTTTGGTTCGTTTGACTTTTTTTGTCATACCAATTTATTTGGTCTTCAACACGATCAGATAAGTATTTTTCTTCGTTCATATTTTAACCTATTGGTATAATTTCCAAATTCCATTAACAACAGACTTACTATTCCAGCCTACTTTTTTATGTGCAGCTTTTCCTACAACACTTGAGGATTTTTCTTGTGCCCACGGGTTTACCGCTAAAATTGGTTTACTATACTCAGAAGCACCGTCAAGTTCTTTTTTAATCCATTTACTATAGTTTGCGTACATACCCATTGGGATAACGATCACATGACTTCTTGCAATTTGATTGTATAAAGCATCTTTAAGTTGTCTATCGTTATTAGCATTATGAATTGGACTGTGCTTAGGTACTGAGAAATTTTGAAAATTAAGTGATGCTTGACCTACACTCCAAGATTGTTCAAAAATCCAGTCAGACAATGTATCGTAATGCCCTGAGTATGCCCAAGCATGACTGATAAATACGTGGATTTGTTTAGTACTCATTTAAAGCTCCATTTGTTGAGATATAGGTAAACACATAATGCTTTGCTAAGCGGCAATAAAATAGCTGGCTAAAATTAGCGGGGAACGAGCAAAAGCCAGCTGTTTTTTTTCCGTTTAAGCACTTGTTAGAGCGCGACCAACTCGGCTAGTTTTGCAGCAACATTTTTTATCGGATCTTCAGCGGTGTCTAAGCCACTTCGAGATCCAAGTAATGGACTAACCTCACGGAGATCATCATACGTAGTGTCATGTACAATAGGAACGAGAAGGTCAGTTGCTAGAAGTGCCGAAAGCTCTGTGTCAGCGATACCTTCTCCTGCAATGCGACTCAAAAACGATGGAGTAACCAAAACGATACCGATTCGTGATTTCACCAACCCTTTATCGATTTCACGAAGTAAGTTTGAACCAAGAAGAACGTCCTTCTCACTGAACCAAACAGAAACACCGAGGGACTCGAGAAGATCGTGTAACTCCTTGGCTACTCCTTTTCGGTCATCCCACGCGTGACAAAGAAAGACGTCACGTAAATCCGGCTTAGACGCTCGTTTCTCGACGTTTTGGCGAACCGGCGTGAGCGTTCGCACATCGCTAGATGTGTACACCACAGACGAACCTGGTTTTGACCAACGTGGTCTTGCGGTTCTAGAACCACCGTTACTTCTAGAACCGCTGGTTCCACTCCCTCCAGAGGAGTATGACGAAGGCGAATATGATGAGGGTGAGGGTGACCCACCATAGCTTCGACTACTACATGCAGGACATGCCGCTGCTCCGCTCGCAGTGCGATGTCCATTACTTGGTGCTGTGCATCTTGCCATTTTGTTATTATCCTTTTTTGTAATAGTTCATTAGATTATGTGCTAGTAGCCTGACAGTATAAAACTCCATATTTAAAGAAATGCTCAGGGCATACTATGCGCTCTAACGCTTGTTATGGAGACTTCTTAGTAATGTCAGTTCCATAACATTAATTTAATGCGTAGTAATATCCCACAATTTCAATATATTAGAAACTAAAAGTATTTTGTTTTTGTAAAAACTTGGATGTTACTGAGACTTCTTAGTAATATGAAATAAAATATTCATTAGAAAATGTATGGTTAAAAAATTGAAGTTAAGGTCAGCAATGCGAACAGAGAAGTCCTTGGATTGAAGTCACATAATTTTAAAGTATTAGTAATCATAAATAGAATAAAAACCAGAATCATCTAGCCAGTTGTAAATATGTTATAGATTAACCCCTTATGGATAAAGGGCTCTAAGAGGAATGGCACTAGGTTAAGGGTTATTTGTAAATAAATCAATGGATTAGTGATGCGCATTACTTAACGTTCGGTTAAACGAATTGCTGTACTATATAGTGTAGCCCTTTAAAATGAGTAAATATCTGATTTATAAATCAAAATGAAAGCATTTCAAGCGCATCGCAAGGAGCTGATTTATAGTGTGTTTTCCTTAACCTAGTGCCATTCGGCTCTAAGAGGGATTTCCTAGGTAGAATAAAAATTGACAAATAAGCGGCTGCTCGTCGTTGGAGGCGGAGGGCGAAGCCTGAGCAACGACAACGAAACGATGAGCAGCCGCTTATTTTTGAGTTATTTCAGGTTGCTTTTTCTTGTGTCTACTTTACGTTTCATTTTATTTTCTTTGGTTTCAGCCATATACAACAATAAACTTTGTCAAATCAAGGTCGTTTTAAGTGCTAGGTCACATCGTAGATGCTGATGATTGGTTCGTCAGTGGCTTCCAGAGCGAAGCGGATCTGTTGAGTTGTGATATTTTCAGCAAGGTAAAAGTTTGGGTACGGTAGATAAGGCAATATGTAAACTGGTTGGATAGGGCGTTCATGCCAGAGAAAAATTAAATCCCCCCGTCCTGCAAAACATCTTTTAAGTCTTTTAAAAATCAACACGCATTATGGTTTTAGCATTTGTGCAACAGCCTGTAATACGTTGTAAGTAGCTGTAATACATTGTAAGCAGCTGTAATACATTGTAATTGTTTGTAATGTTTCTCTTCTATAGTAAATAACAAGGAGTTATTAATTTGTGTTGTTTAGTTCAACGTATGATTTATATTTTGAAAAATCTAAATTGTTTATGGGCCAGATCCAACTGGTAATTATGACCCCGATAGAGGCACAGCAAAATCAAATTTTGGAACCTATATCCTACATTCCGCACATTTAAGGTATTGATTTAAATGGACTTTAAAAGTCATAAAATGTAGCCATGTATTTGT
>JABSOJ010000042.1 GCA_013216005.1 Alteromonadaceae bacterium
TGAAAAGCCTGTAACTATATATCAGCTGGCCCTTTCTTTCCTATAAAAATGAATTGCACTTATTAGTTGAATCTAAGTTAGTAGCAAGTACGATTTATCTATTTTAATAATTTTTTAATGATTAGATCGACGAATAACGGTATCATGCAGCCCGTTTTTTTCGCCGCTGTTTTACGTGTTTAATTGCACACTATATTTAGTTGGAGTTTTTTCTATGTTATTTCACCCCGGTCAACGTTGGATCAGCGATAGTGAGTCCGATCAAGGATTAGGTACCGTGACCTCTATCGAACAAAGATTTGTCACTATTGTCTATACCGCCACTGGTGATGCGCGTCAATACGCTATGGAAAATGCCCCACTGACACGCGTTATTTTTAACGTTGGTGATAGTATTCCAAGTCACGAAGGTTGGAAACTAACCGTCCAATCGGTCGAAGAAATTAATAACTTATTGACTTATCACGGTATTCGCCAGGATACTGGTGCACAAGAATCACTTAAAGAAGTGATGATTGATCATTTTATTAAGTTTAATAAACCGCATGACAGACTTCTTAATGGTCAGGTTGATCGTCTTGATTGGTTCAGACTAAGAAAAGATTGCTTACAGCATCAATATACCCAGCAGCAATCTCCATTGATGGGATTAACAGGTGGTCGGGTTAGTTTGATCCCCCATCAATTATATATTGCAGAAGAAGTTGGTAGCCGTTTCGCCCCCAGAGTATTACTGGCCGATGAAGTAGGTTTAGGTAAAACCATAGAAGCAGGTTTAATCATACATCAACAGTTAGTGAGTGGTCGCGCACAGAGGGTCTTAATCATTGTACCCGAATCGTTAATGCATCAATGGCTGGTTGAAATGTTGCGTCGATTCAATTTGAAATTCAGCATATTTGACAATGAACGTTGTGTAGAAAGTTCCAACGCCAGCGAGGACGTTAATCCTTTCAGCTCTGAACAATTAGTTTTAGTTACATTAGGTTTTATAACCGACAACCCCAAATGGTATGAAGCATTAATTGCTGAAGATTGGGATTTGATGATCGTTGATGAAGCCCATCACCTTAACTGGCAAAAGGATGATCCCAGCATAGAATATTTATGCATTGAACAATTAGCCCAAACAATTCCCGGGGTATTATTACTTACGGCAACACCTGACCAACTAGGTCATGAAAGCCATTTTGCCCGTCTGCGTTTATTAGATCCGGATCGTTTCTTTGATTATCAAAAATTTATAGAAGAAGAAGAGCATTATACTGAGGTCGCCGATGCAGCAAATGCATTAGTTGCGAGAGTAAAATTAAGTAATGAGCAAAACAATACATTAACATCCTTACTTAAAGAAACAGATATCAGCCCATTGTTGTCAACCATCAACACTGACGAAGAAGGAATTGAAAGCAAAGAACAAGCCACAGCCCGTCAGCAATTATTGTCTCAATTACTCGATCGCCACGGCACAGGTCGTATTCTTTTTCGAAATAGCCGTAACACAATAAAAGGCTTTCCAATGCGTAAGCTAATGCCTGTACCATTAGCAATGCCAGAGCAATATCAAGCACAAGTCGATAAGTTTTTACAAAGTGATAAAAGTGAAAACCTGAAAGCGTTATCACAGACTAAATACCTGTTCACTCCGGAAATGTTATACGGCTTAGATCAACATATTGAGCATTGGACTGATTTTGACCCCCGTGTTGATTTTCTTATTGATTTATTGGCAACATTAAATAAAGAAAAAGTATTAGTCATTTGTGCTCATGCTCAAACAGCCATCGACTTGGAAAATGCCCTTCGTAAAAAAGAAGGCATTCGTGCGGCAGTATTTCATGAAGGTTTAAGTATTTTTGAGCGGGATCGCGCAGCAGCCTATTTTGCTCAAGAAGAAGACAGCGCACAATTATTGTTATGTTCGGAGATAGGGAGTGAAGGACGAAACTTTCAATTTGCACACCATTTAGTTTTATTAGATTTACCAAGTAACCCCGACTTACTCGAACAGCGTATTGGCCGTTTAGACAGAATAGGTCAAACCCAAACGATTAAACTACATGTACCTTACTTTGAAGATTCTGCTCAGAATCTATTATTCAATTGGTATCATCAGGGCTTAAATGCATTTGAACATACTTGCATCACCGGCAGGGTAATATTTGAAGCCTTCGGTGAACAATTATTAGATTTAGTGATCGCAGAAAAGTGGCAATCCGAGGAAGCCGTTCAATTGATCACCGACACCCATAAAAAACACTTAACCCTTAAAGAAGAGCTTGAATCTGGTCGGGATAAATTACTTGAACTTAATTCATCAGGACAAGGCCGAGCAATTGAGTTAGTTGAGCAAATCTCTCAACAAGACCAACAAACCAGCTTACCGCAATTTATGTTCCAAATATTAGATGTTTTTGGTATTCAACAAGACGATAAAGCTGACAATTCAATTGCCTTAAACCCTACCGAGCACATGTTGAACAGTAATTTTCCTTGTTTGCCTGAAGATGGAACTACAATTACCTTTAATCGTGAAACGGCATTAGTCAACGAAAATTATCAATTACTAAGCTGGGATCATCCCATGGTTCGTGGTGCGATGGATTTGGTCTTATCAGATGAAATAGGTAATGCCAGTATTGGCATACTTAAAAATCCGGCATTACCTATTGGGACATTCTTTCTTGAATGTATCTTCACCATTGAAGCAACCGCTCCATCACATTTGCAGTTAGGACGCTACTTACCTACTACACCTTTAAGGGTGTTAGTTGATAAAAATGGCAATAATCTGGCGGATAAAGTTACCGAACAAGTATTAGATAAACAATTATCTCCGGTGAAAAAACAAGTGGCATTGCAATTGGTGAAGGCACTAAAATCGCAAGTAACGCCTTTAGTGCACAAAGCTGAAGATCATGCGAAAACTCAAGTAGCTGACATTCAGGAAAAAGCATTAAACAATATGCATAAAACCTTAGACGAAGAATATGAACGTCTCACCGCTTTAGCTGCTATTAACCCAAGTGTACGTCAGGAAGAGTTAGATTTTATCAAACTACAGCAAACTGAACTAAGCAACTACATTGACAAAGCACAGCTAAAATTTGAAGCTGTGAGAATGATTGTTGTCAGTAATTAAACCCGAAATAAACAACATTAAAAAATAGAGCATATAGAATGGCAGCGAATCCAGATTTTATCTATCAACCACCAATGACGCCTTATCTTGAAATACTTTATCAAGATAATGATTTGGTGGTACTTAATAAAACCAGTGGTTTACTCACTGTACCTGGGCGCCTGCCTGAACATCAAGACTGTTTAGAAAATAGAGTAAAACGTGTGCTACCTAACGCAACGGTAGTACACCGCCTTGATATGGCCACCTCTGGCATTTTGTTAATGGCACTTAACAAACCAGCTCATGTTTCCATCAGTTGTCAATTTGAACAACGAAAAACCCAAAAGCGCTATATCGCTCGCGTTTTTGGTCATGTTCAGGAAAAACAAGGTTCGGTTGACTTACCATTGATTTGTGACTGGCCTAACAGACCAAAACAAAAAGTTGATCATGAAAATGGTAAAAAATCATTAACTCATTATAAAGTGCTCAGCTATAACGATGATTGCGGGCAAAGTCTTAATATAAACAGCTCAAGTGAAACAACTTTGTTAGAGTTAACCCCAATAACAGGACGATCTCACCAATTACGCGTGCACATGCTGGCGCTTGGACACCCTATTTTGGGTGATCGTTTGTATGCCCATGAAAAAGCGTTGACTATTAGCCCCAGATTGCAATTACATGCACAAATGCTTAGCATTGCTCACCCAGTCACTGATGAAAAATTAGTATTTACTGCGCCTTGTCCATTTACTTAATTCTTAACTAAACTGAAAAGAGTAGTACTAAATATTAAGTTTCTGTAAAGATTACAAACTAATTTCCGATACAGTGATGTTATTGTTAAATTATCCTTTTCAAATTTGCTAATTTTAATCAAAAGTCGAGCGTAATTGTGTTACACAGATTATTAGTTATATTATCGGTATGTTATATCACTATTGCATTTTTCAGTGTTCAAATAGTCAGTGCTCAAATAGCCTTTGCGCAAGAAGAAAAGCAAAATACTAACACCGGAAATAACACCAGAAATAACACCGCAACTAAAACCGAAAATAAAACGAAAACTAACAACAACACCTATCAGCGTAGTAATTTAACCATTGATGGCCCCTTACCCTTGATAGAGCAGCAAGCCAGTGACATTGAACACTACCTGCCTGGATCAGAAATAAAAAAATTACTTGTCGGCCCTGATGATTTGATCACTCTAATGAAAACTAGTACCACCAGCAACAGTAAAGGTGTGGTTATTTTTCTTCCCGATTGGTTACAGTCTGCAACAAGTTCAAAAGCGATTAATTTTTTAAGAAATACCCTACCCGATCACGGCTGGACAACCTTGTCTATTCATCCCCCCCAAAAACCAACGAACTATCCGTCTGTTTCAGAAAAAAATACGCAACGTGTAGAAGAAAACAAAAAGTCATTACAGGAATATAAAGATAAATTATCCCAAATTATGATTTCCGTAATGGAAACTATGCAAAATTATCCTGGAATTTTCATCATGGTTGCTGAAGGAGAAAACGCTGCAATACTCATTGACCTCTACCAAAACAACCAACAAGCACAGATCCCTTTACCAAGTGCATTTATTTTGTTAAGTGCTCATATGCTAACGGTTGAAGATAATACCGTTTTAGCCCAAAACCTGGCGAATAGCGAATTACCCATATTAGATTTATTTTTAAGGCTTGACCACCCAGAAACAATTTATAACGCAACATTAAGACAAAGCTTTGCTAACAAACAAATGAAAGTTTTTTATCGCCAAAAACAACTTATTAACAGCTCTCCTGGTTACTACCCGCAACAACAGTTGCTGACAGAAATTAATGGTTGGTTAAAATCCATTGGCTGGTAATCCTTGGCTGATAATGCTTAGTGGGTAGTGTTAAGTTGGTAATTTCTAGCGCGTAATAATTTATTTACTAACAATTTATTTACTAAAAGCTTGGTAACATTTATCGAATACCACTATTTTTTAGAAACCAACTCATACGCTGCTTGAATATCTTGTGTTTTTTGTTTGGCAATTTCCATCATTTCCGGCGGTAATCCTTTCGCAATCAATTTATCAGGATGGTGCTGTGACATTAATTTCCTGTAGGCTTTTTTAATATCACGCTCTGACGAACCATCATCAACACCAAGCAATTTGTAAGCGATATCAACTTGCTGCTTGCTGGTAAATTTACCTGCGCCGGAAAAATGACTTTGTGACTGTTGATGAAATTGCGCACCCGCAATCATCATTTCCAATAACTTATCTAAATCTCTCGCTGAATAACCCAGTAGTTGAGCAATCTTGTGTAATGCTTTTCTTTCTTCGGTATCTAACTCACCATCAGCAAAAGCAACTTGAATTTGAATTTCTAAAAAAAGGAGTAATAAATCGTGTCGGTTGCCACAAACTTGTTTAAAATGATTTAAACGTTCATCAATTAAAAAACCTGCTGTTTTACCTTCGCGAAAAGCATCTTGCGCTTGTTGGCGCATTTCGCCATTTAGCCCAAGCTTATCCATATAAGCAGTAGCAAAAGCTATTTCATGACTGGTTACTTGCCCATTCGCCTTGGCGATATACCCCATAACAGAAAATGTAGTATAAAAAAATTCAGCTTGCCTGCTTGAATCCTTACCTCCTAAATTATTAAAGTCCAGCTTCCGGCCTTTATCAAACGAATGACCCAGCCATAATCCAAGTAATGCGCCAAAGATATTCTTGCTGAGCATAAAACCAAATAAAAAACCTAAAACTTTACCCCAAATTTGCATATTGATTCCGTTTGATAATCTTGCTTATGTTAACTTAAAATTGCTAACCCTGACTTAACTAACCTGACTTTATTAACCTAGTGTTAAAAAGCTAGCTTTGTAACCCTAGATTTAGTTGTTCCAACCTTTGTGGCGTTCCAACATCAGTCCATGAAGATGAAAGCACACTAGCGGTAATTTTACCTTGGCCAGCTGCTTGTTTTAACAAAGGTGCCAATGGCAAAATATCATTGCCACCTAATTGTTGCTGAAAAAAACTATAACGATATAGACCAATGCCTGAAAAAGTATACGTTTTTTTATTATGATCACACCCCGTGGATGTATTTGATAATAAACCAGGTAAGTTTGACCGGTCAACAAGTGAAAAATCGCCTTTTTTATTGTGCACTGGATTTTCCACCAACCACAAATGCGCTAAACAATCTTCCGATAAAATAGATAATTCCGTAAAATCAAAGCCCGTAAATACATCAGCATTAACCACAATAAATGCTTCATTATCATCTTCCTCTGCTGCCAAAAGAGGTAACGCCTTAATTATGCCGCCAGCGGTTTCAAGTGCTCCGTTAGTCTCTGGACTATAAATTATATTAACCTGCCATTGACTGCCATCACCCAGATATTGCTCAATTTGTTCACCAAGCCAAGCATGATTTATAACAATATCAGTGATCCCTGCTGCCGCCAATTTTATAATGTGGTGTTCAATAAGCGGTATGCCTGCCACTTTTAACAATGGCTTAGGACAAAGATCTGTCAGCGGTCGCATTCTTTCACCACGACCTGCGGCTAAAATCATTGCTTTCATTAATTAGTCCAATTAAATTATGTAATTATCAATAAAGTTGTTTATTGGCATATTTTATATGCGTTAGCCTCTAACCTTCTTAACACCTTAGCTTCTCCAGAGCGGGTAATACTTTATCTTTAACCAACTCATGTAAAAAAGATAACTCAGGATACAAAGTACTAATATCTCGGATATAAGCTAACGTTAGTGGAATATCTTTTAAATAACCGTTTTTATTATCTCGATAATTTAAACGGGCAAAAATTCCAGCTGCTTTGATATGACGCTGTAATCCCATCAAATCAAACCATTGTTGCCATTTCAACTCACTGAACGCTTGCAAATCATAAGTTTTAAAAGGTTGTTTTTCTGAATGATGACACTGTGTCATTAATTGACAGAAATATGCAAATAAAGACTTTATTTCTGCATCAGGCCATCGAATATAACAATCTCTCAATAAAGAAACTATATCATAGGTAATTGGACCTGAAACCGCATCCTGAAAATCAATAATACCTAAGTCACCGTCAGCAAGCATCATAATATTTCGGCTATGATAATCTCTGTGCATAAAAACCTGAGGTTGCTGCACCGCACTTTCTACTAATATATCAAAACATCTGGTTAAAGATTGTTTATCCTGATGATTCAATTGTATAGCTAAATGCTCTGCCAACAACCAATCAACAAAGATCTCAAGTTCAGTTATGATAAATTGCCGATCGTAAAGAGGTAAATCATATGAGTCATCGACTTGAACAGATGAAATTAACGGTAATAAATCAATGGCCCTTTTGTATTGATGATTCATGGTTGAAGAAGTTAAGGTGTCGCTAAAAAGCTGGTCACCAAAATCACTCAAACAAAAAAAACCTTGCTGTAAATCTTTAGCCAATATTTTAGGGACAGATAAACCTTTTTTAAGAAATGCGGCTTGAATTGCAAGAAAACCTTGATTATTTGACTTGTCACCGGGAGCATCTACTGCAATAAATGTTTCATTTTCAATAGAAAAACGGCTATAACAACGAAAACCTGCATCACCGGTAATGGGAGTAAGTTCGAGGGAATCAACCGAAAACCGATCACATAACCACCGTTTGAGTAGCTGAAACCTTAAATTATCCAATACTTTTTTACCTTAGTTTAAAAACAACCACTCTCACAATTAGCGAGATCAAGAAAATTGCTATATCATAGCAAGGTTAAATAAAATTTATCCTGTCTGTATTGAGGTTTACCCTCAATTTAAGGTTAAATTATGACTAATTCGAGTATATGATCCAAAGATTATCGAAATATACTCAAGCAACTTGAAATTCAAGATTTACTTTTTATTTTCGGACTTTAAATGCCTTTTATCCGTACGATTTCAATATTGATTGTCTGCTCTTTTATAACCCATAGCATTCAAGCCGAATCCATATCCAATAGTTTCAATTTCACTGATACGTTATCTTGTCCGGTACCTGTATATCCGCCAATATATTCTGAGGGTTTTACGCCAGGTTCTGAACCCGAAATATCAAAAGATGCTTTAAAAATATTATCTAAAAAGACCAGCATAGAAAAGGATCAATTTGCTAAATTTACCGGCGGTGTCACTTTAATCGGCAATCAACAAACAATTTTCGCTGACTCTATTGAAATAAACAGACAAAATTCTTTAATTAATGCGCAAGGTAATATTCATTTTCAAAACACGAACATTGATATATTTGCCGATCAACTCATTGCCAGCGAAACATCTAATTCAACAAGACTGACGAATTCTCATTACCAGTTAAAAGGCATACAAGGACGAGGTCAAGCAGAGCTAATTTCCCTAAGCGCTAATGGAAAATTGAGTTTGATTGATTCAAGCTACACTACTTGCGTGAATGAAATTCCCGATTGGCAAATACATGCCAGTGAGATCAGCATTTCACAAACAGAAAATATAGGCCGAGCTTACAATACAGTGCTAAAAATAAGGGATATCCCTGTAATGTATATCCCTTATGTCTCCTTTCCTATTACCAATAAAAGAACATCGGGGTTGATTAACCCCTCAATTAGAACATCAAAAAATTCAGGCCTTGAAATAGCTTTACCTATTTATTGGAACATAGCCGAAAATATGGACTTAACAATTACTCCTCATTTACTCTCTAAACGGGGCATGCAACTGGAGGGGGAATTTCGGTATTTAGATGGATTTCAATCCGGTATAGTCAATATTGAATACCTCAATAAAGATGACGAATATAAAGTAAATGATGATCCTAGATATTTAGCAAGAATTCAGCATACAGGCACATTTTCAGACGCATTCAGGGCATATATTGATTACACCACCATGAGTGATGATAATTATTTAATAGATATCGGCAGTGAACAATACAATGCCAATGATGCCTATTTGTATCAAATTGCTGAATTATCTTATTTTGGCAATAACTGGCAAGCAAAGGTGCAATTACAAGATTTTGAAGTACTGGGAAATCATAAACTAGGTTATAGAACACCTATTCACCTTGAGTTATTGAGTCACACTAAACTACCTTTCTGGAATGGATTATTTGATATCTATTCTGAAATAAGTGAATTTCAATCAGCAAATAAAAGCCTCCCTCAGACTAAGCGTTACCATCTGGAAGCTGGAGTGACTTTTCCGGTATCTACACCAGCCTGGTTTTTCAACTCTGAATTTAAATTGATGCAGACTAATTATCATCAGGCAAATCTTTCGTTATCCAGCCCGTTTAAAAAGAACGTGAGCAGAACATTACCAAAATTGCGTTTTCATGGCGGGATGAATTTTGATAGAAATATGAAGTATATTGGCAAAGGTTACCGTCAGACGCTTGAGCCACAATTACAGTATTTATATATCCCTGAGAAAGATCAGAGTAATATTGCCATTTATGACAGTACGCTTTTACAGGAAGACTTTGGCGGTTTATTTCGTGAAAGACGGTATAGTGGTTTAGACCGTATCACACCTGCGAATCAATTTTCCTGGGGGGTCACCTCACGTATTTTAAATTCTGAAAATAAGGAACTCTTTCATTTAAGTTTAGGACAAATCATTTATATCAATGAACGTAATGACAATGAGTTAATCAATATTAATGATGTGAAAAACATTGAAGAAGATCAATCCGCCCTCGCAGCCGACATCTTTTTACAACTCAGTCGAAAATGGCAGTTTGAAGCGGATATTCAGTATAATACTCACGACAACGAAACCGACAAAAGCCAATTGACTGTCGATTACCAGATTGATAAAAATAACACATTACAATTGAACCATAGGTACACCCGTAGTGTCTCAGAAACTAGTCTGGAACAAATATCCTTGCTTGCCAGTACAAAAATCAATAAAGATTGGCGTTTCTTTAGTAGAATAACGAAAGATTTACAACAAAAACGCAGTTTAGAAAGTTATGCTGGTGTACAATATGAAAGCTGTTGTTGGGCAATTCAATTTGCTTATCACAGACATATAAATACTAATCTGGATGAGCAAAATATATATAATGAAAACCGAGATGAATTTGATAGCGGTTTCAAAATAAGTTTCAGTACTCAAAATATGTTTAACGCAAGTATATTTGGCTATAAACGCCCATACTTCCTCAATAACTAACAAAGAAAAGAAAAATAGGACGCATGAAAAATTCATTAAAATTATTAGCACTCACCGCCGTATTTATTTTCAATGCAAGCATTAAGATTAATGCTGAAGAAATAGAACTAGATAGTGTTGCAGCAATTGTAAATTCAGGAGTTGTTTTAGAATCAGAGGTTTTGGAATTAATAAAATCCATTAAAACACGAGCAGAAAAAAACAATCAAGAATTGCCTTCTGAAAATGCTTTACGTATTCAAGTCTTGGAAAAACTCATTAACGACACTTTAATGCTCCAAATGGGAGAAAGAATGGGTGTACAAGTGGGTGATGCTCAGTTAGATCAAACATTAACCAATATTGCAACAAATGATAATTTAACCTTAGAAGAATTTCGTCAGGCTATGGTTGCCGATGGTGTAAATTATGAAAACTATCGCGAAAGTGTTCGTAATGAATTAATTTCCGGTGATGTACGTCAGGCCAGTGTTCGTCGCCGTATCTATATTTCCCCACAAGAAGTCGCTAACCTACTAACAGCAATGAAAGAACAAACCAGTGATGATGTCGAATACGAATTAGGTCATATATTAATTGAATTTCCAGTAGACCCCAGCCAGGACGATATTAATTCAGCAAAAAGCAGAGCGGATAAAGTCATTGATTTATTGAACAGTGGCAGCGATTTTGCGAAAATCGCCATTGCTTCATCAAGTGATGAAAGCGCACTTGAAGGTGGTAATTTAGGTTGGAAAAGCATTAACGAAATCCCGACATTATTTGCTGAACTTGTTGATGGACAAAAAAAAGAAGAAGTTTACGGACCAATTAGAACGGGATTAGGTTTCAGTATTATCAAAATTTTAGACATTCGCGGTCGACAAATAGTTGAAATAGAAGAAATTAAATCACGTCACATATTAGTTGAACCTACTATTATTCTGAGTGAAGCAAAAGCAGAAGCCTTATTACAAGGTTACTTAGACCAAGTGAATGCGGGAGCAGACTTTGCTGAATTAGCAAAAGCACATTCTGAAGGTCCATCTGCTGTACGCGGTGGTGATTTAGGCTGGGCAGAACCTTCGAATTATGATCCTGCATACAGTGGAGTATTAGTAAACTTAAAAGTCGATGAGTATTCAAAACCATTCCGTACCTCCCATGGCTGGCATTTAGCCCAATTGACTGGACGTCGTACTTTAGACGCAACCAAGCAAATGAATGAAAATAAAGCAAGGCAAATCATTTACAAACGTAAATTCAACATGGAAAGCGCACGCTGGATAAAAGAAACTCGCGAAGAAGCCTATATTGAGGTAGTTGAACGAGGTAGTAAGTAATGCCAAAACGCATTGCAATAACACCAGGTGAGCCTGCTGGTGTTGGACCGGATCTGCTAATTTCTATCGCTCAACAAGATTGGCCTGTGCAATTAGTTGCCGTTGCCAGTGCTGATTTATTACTGGAACGCGCTAAATTGCTCGGCTTGCCATTAACTTTGGAAACATATGATCCTGCCAAAGCACCGTATCCGCAAGAGGCTGGAACATTAACTATCTTTCATGTTGAAATGGCAGAACCCTGTATTCCTGGCGAATTAAATATTAATAATGGAGCTTATGTTATAGAAACACTGACTTTAACTTCCGAAAAAAATATTTCAGGAGAATTTGATGCCATTGTCACAGGGCCTGTTCACAAAGGTCTGATTAATAAAGCAGGTATTCCTTTCAGCGGACATACAGAATTTTTTGCTAATCTGGCAAACTGTTCTGATGTTGTAATGATGTTAGCGACAGAAGGCCTCCGTGTTGCACTGGTCACCACTCATATACCTTTAGCCTATGTTTCTAAAGCTATTACAAAAGAAAGATTACAAAAAGTTACCCGTATACTGCATAAAGATCTCATTGCTAAATTCGGCATTAATGAACCAAAGATTTTTGCTTGCGGCTTGAATCCCCACGCGGGAGAAGGCGGGCATTTAGGGCGCGAAGAAATTGAAGTTATGATCCCCGCTTTTGATGAATTGCGCGCTGAAGGTATTAATATTATAGGCCCTTTACCTGCAGATACTATTTTCCAAAATAAATACCTGAAAGAAGCTGATGCAATTTTGAGTATGTATCATGATCAAGGACTGCCAGTATTAAAATACAAAGGCTTTGGATCATCTGTTAATATTACCCTTGGGCTACCTTTCATCAGAACATCTGTTGATCATGGTACCGCTTTGGATCTGGCAGGAACCGATCAAGCTGATCCCGGTAGTTTATTGGAAGCAATGCGAAACGCTATAGTTTTAGCGAATAATCAGTAAAACCAATAACCCAAACACCTTGGAAATAGTATAACTACAAGCAACTCTTATGGCGTTGCTTTTCCCGAAAAAAAATTTATTGAGCCCATTTTATGAGTAAAAGCCACCTAGGCCACCAAGCTAAAAAGCGTTTTGGTCAAAACTTCCTGCATGATCATGCAGTCATAAGCAGAATTGTAGATGTTATTAATCCTGAACCCGGTGAAAATTTAGTTGAAATAGGCCCGGGGCTTGGTGCCTTGACAGAGCCTGTAATAGAAAGAGCTGGCAAACTATCAGTAGTTGAATTGGATAGAGATTTAGCACATAGGCTACGACATCATCCTTTTCTTGCGCCACACATAACCATTTACGAAGATGATGCGCTGAAATTTGACTTTAGTCAGCTTTCCAGCGAAGAAAAGCCTCTGCGAATTTTTGGAAATTTGCCCTACAATATTTCCACACCACTGATTTTTCATTTGCTGACGTTTAAAGATAAAGTGCAGGATATGCATTTTATGCTACAAAAAGAAGTCGTTGCACGTATGGCTTCCGGGCATAATTGTAAAGCATATGGTCGTTTATCGATTATGACCCAGTATCAATGTGAGGTAATACCGGTAATGGAAATTGGCCCTGAAGCATTTAATCCGGCGCCTAAAGTTGACTCAGCAATAGTTAGACTTGTTCCTCACAAAGAAATTAAAAACCCTGTAAAGGATATTAAGGCCTTAAATCGTGTTTGCCTTGCGGCATTTAATCAACGTAGAAAAACTATCCGAAATAGTTTTAAGAAACTACTCACGGTAGAACAACTGATCAGCTTAGACATCGATCCAACTTTACGTCCTGAAAACCTCAGTATTGATGAGTATATTAAACTCGCCAATTTTATCGTCGATAATCCGGTAGATTAAGATGGACAACAATGTAACAACAAAAAATAATAATGTTGATGTTAAGGTAAACGTAAATTTTATACCCGAGCAATCTGTATTGGTTGAAAATGAATATGTTTTCAGCTACACTATTACGATAACTAACACTAGCGATCGTGCCGTTGTGCTACTAACTCGCAGCTGGATAATTACTGACGCTAATAGCGATGTCACCAACGTAGAAGGTGAAGGTGTAGTTGGGATGAAACCTAATATAGCGCCTGGCACTAGCTATACTTATACCAGTGCTTGTTTATTAAAAACCCCGTTTGGCACAATACAAGGGCATTATCTAATGCTGCAGCTAAAGGAAAATGAATTAATGGAGAAAAAGCTAATGCCTCACAAAACAATCAAAAACTTAACGCCTGCCCCAACAGGCGACATTATCAAAGTAGATATTCCTGTATTCCGGTTAGCTATTCCTAATATCATTCATTAATGACGATACATTAGACTATGGCTATATATATCGTTGGAGACATTCAAGGCTGTTTTTCAGAACTTGAGGCATTGCTGAACAAAGTTAACTTTGTTGCGAGTAAAGATGAATTATGGCTGGCTGGAGATATAGTTGCCCGCGGCCCTGATTCTTTGGCCACTATACGCTTTATTAAATCTTTAGGTCAAAGTGCTAAAATGGTGTTGGGTAACCATGACCTGCACCTCCTTGCCATTCACGCAGGGTTAAAAAAAGCTAAAAAACAGGATTTACTCGATGAGTTACTCGCTGCACCTGATCTTGATGAACTAATGAATTGGCTTGCCCGGCAACCCTTGATCCAGAAAATCCCCGGTGAAAATGCTTACATGACTCATGCTGGCATATCACCCCAATGGACAATTGAAGAAGCGGTAGAGCAAGCTGAATCAGCACACGAAAAACTCAGTTCAGAAAATAGAAATAAGTGGCTTGCCTGCATGTATGGTAACCTTCCAAATGATTGGCAACAGGCGAAAGGCAGCATAGAAAAATTTCGTTATACGATAAACGCTTTTACAAGAATGAGATATTGCAATAAAAACAAAACGTTAGAACTCCATTGCAAAGAAGCGCTGACTGATGCCCCTTCAAATTTAATGCCTTGGTTCGAACTTTCAAATGTTCTCAATAATACAAATGTGATATTTGGACACTGGGCAACTTTAATGGGGCAATGCCCGCTTAAAAATGTTTACGCGCTAGACACAGGCTGCGTCTGGGGTAATTATCTCACAATGTTAAGGTGGGGTGATAAACAGAGATTTACAGAAAAATCGCATAAATATATATAATTCTTTAATAACATAAGATAAAAAAATGAATTTACTTGTTATAATAATAGAAATATATGGTTAAATATGACCTGTAAGCTATTATTGAAATTAACAACAATATAACTAAAATTTCCTGAAAATCAATAGTTGATAACGTTTAACAAATACGACTTTGATATACACACCTTAATAAGTTTAAAACTGAGGTGTTTTACATATGATTAAAATAAATTGGTGGCATCTATGAATTTAACGGTAGCAATGAAGATTATTGGTGGTTTTTCCACTATTTCACTTTTGCTTTTTTTAACCAGTTTGTTCACATGGTCAAATCTCAATACCATTCATGACTCGACACTTCGACAAAGTGAACTGGCGATCCCAACCCTTAAGTCTAGTAACCATTTAGCGACAGCATTGACCACTATAGGGAATCAAACCCTACGTGGGTATTACCAAAAAGAATTAGCTCCGCTAAATGCAAACTTACAAACCTTTCAATCTAGCGATAAACTTTTTAGCTCTACACTTAAGCAACTGAAACGTGTTGTCCAAAATGAAAATATACTTTTAAACAATTTGAAAAAAGTAGATAGTGTTTACGTTAAATTAAAAAATGATGTTAATGATGTATTCAACAATCGAAGAATCAGCATTGAACAAGAAGCCATATTAGCTGAAAAAATAGATGCCTTAGAAGAAAAAGCTGATGACGCAGTAACATTATTATTAGACTTAGCCGACCATGAACTAGCTGATACCAAATTACAACGTGCTATTAGTCTCGGTGAAGTTATTGAAACCCAATTGAACAACCTAACAGCATCGGCACTGGAATACCGAGAAGTAAAAACAATTAAAACCAGTGAACTAATAGAAAGTGAAATGTCATTTGCCTTAAATGAACTAAAAACTTCTGTTCAGGACGAAGTCAATGAATTGAATATGAGCCGTATTGGGGATGTTGCAGAAGGATTAAAAACTTCTTTTGCTGAAATACAAGACTTAATGTCAGAAACTCAGGGTATCCTGTTCCATAAAAAGAACCAGCTTAATGCCAATCAACTGGCAGAAGAAAAATTAGCTGCCGCTGAAGCCGAGATTAAATCAGGTAATAAAATACTAGATGAACAAATGGCGCTTGCTAATGAAACCACAACCAAAACTGGACAACTTGTAGCTGACTCTGTTTCAAAAGGAACAACACAAACTATTGTTATCTTGCTAGTTTCTGTTGTTATAGCTTTTGTTATTGCACGATATACCCTGATAAGTATTACCCGACCATTACGACGCGTAAATGAAATGCTTAAAGTCGTATCTTCCGGTGATTTATCTCGTAAATTAGATGAAAGCGGCACTGATGAATTTGCTACATTATCAAAAAATTGTAACCTGCTTATCGAAAGTTTAAGAACTCTTATTCAAGGTATTGTTAGCCGTTCAACACAATTAGCAGCGGCAGCCGAACAAACATCTGCGGTTACTGCACAAAGTACTACTGCAATTGAAGAACAACGTAATCAAGTAGAACAAGCTGCATCAGCTACCACAGAAATGAGCAGTACAGCACAAAGTGTATTGGCCAGTGCAAATGATGCATTAGGAGAAATAAAACAGGCTGACGATGAAGCAGAACGTATCAAAGTAATTTCTGAAAAAAGTCGTCAAACTATCGAATTATTAGCAAAAGAAGTAGATTCAGCTTCTCAGGTTATTAATAAACTACAACAAGACAGTGCTTCAATCGGCAGTATACTTGATGTAATTAGAGGTATCGCCGAACAAACTAATTTACTGGCACTTAACGCCGCTATAGAAGCAGCAAGGGCCGGTGAACAGGGTAGAGGCTTTGCCGTAGTTGCTGATGAAGTTAGAACACTGGCGAGTCGTACACAAGAATCAACTCAAGAAATTCAAAAAATGATAGAAGTGCTGCAAGGTGGCGCTGAGCAAGCAGTAAATGTAATGAATGCAGGCAAGAAACAAGCAGCTAGTTGTGTAGAGCAGAGTGAAATAACTGACCAAGCTCTAGATGCCATTACTCATGCAGTGCACGAAGCATTTGACAGAAGTTCACAAATTGCCACAGCCGCAGAAGAACAAAGTGTTGTAGCTCACGAAATTAGTGAAAATCTGGAGTCTATTGTTGCTATTGCCGAACAAACGACAGCAGGCTCAAAACAAACTGCCGCGTCAAGTAGTGAGGTTGCTCGTCTATCAGAAGAATTGCAACAATCAGTGCAAGAGTTTAAATTAGAAGCTTAATAAATAATTTGCTCTCTAAATAAAAGCTCTGATTAAAAGAAAAGAATTAAAATAAAAAAACCGCTAAATGCGGTTTTTTTGATTTACAGGGATGTGAAAGAAAAGCGATATTCGATATAAACAGAATAAGCAGATTAATCTTTTCGTTCATAAACACAAAAATCTAAATCATAACCATTCTTTTCATCTGCTATAACTAATTCACTATGGATCTTTTTCCAGTCATTTACCGTATCAAATTCCGGAAATTGAGTATCACCATCAATACTTGCTTTTATATGCGTCACATAAAGCTTGGTTGCGGCTGACATGCAATGCTCATAAATAGCACCACCACCAATAACCATAATTTCTTCAACATCTTTAACTAATGCTAAAGCATCATCAACAGAAGTCGCCGCTTCAATTCCATCAGCTTGATAGTTTTCATCTCTACTAATAACAATATTACGCCTACCAGGTAAAGGACGACCTATTGATTCAAAGGTTTTGCGACCCATGATAATAGGTTTACCTAAAGTTGTTTTTTTGAAATAAGCTAAATCTGCCGGTAAATGCCAAGGCATGGAATTCCCTTTACCTATAATTCTATTATCAGCTGTAGCAACAATCATTGATAAAACAGTCATGAACTTCCCTAAATAAACAAATAAAAAACTTTATTGACGATATTCTACTTCGACGTCATAGTCATCTTTCAACACCGTAACACAAAAAGAGAGACAAAACATGAGAGAACTCTTTATTTACGTAGTGCTCCACGAGTATCTCAACTTTTACCGGTATTTTACATTAAAACATGAGAATAGCAGTAGGTTAATTCTCATGTTTTAGATAAGTTAATAATAATAACACCCGTAATTATTTATGTCTCTTTTACGTTTATCTTGCAGTTTAATTCTCAACTTACAGTATTACACAATAAACATATTTGCGCATACTATAACTCAAATATCTATAATGTATGAAAAATGGTGACTTCTAATAAAAGAGTTACTAGGTAACTCTTTTTATATTCCTTCTATATAACTCCTCAGCTTTTTCGCACCTCAACCTACTTTCTTCTTTTATATTGTTAAGGATGCCCGTAGCATCTTCTATGCTTAATTCATCAATGCTATTAGCAATCTCTTCTGCATTATAGCCATAACCATAATGATGCTTTTTAACATTGGATATGATTTCGTCACTGAAGGATTTTTCTCTATTGAATTTTTCTTGGATTAAAGCCTTTTCCTTTATTGCCTTTTCTTCTAAATGCTTCAACTTAGCGGCAGCATCAGCGATATCCATTTCTATCTTTTTCTGCCTGGCACTCTCTTGAAGCTCATTCAAATAATCTTCAGGTAACCTAACTGTATCGGCGCCTTTAATTAAGGGCTCAATGATCCAACAAAGGTTTCTTAATACATTTATTCGGTCATGAATGGTGTCAGATAATAACTTAAGTTGAAATTTATCATCAATTTTAGATTTTATTATTTCATTAGCGGCTATTTGATCTGGCTTTCCCGAATGGAAAAAGTGAGTATTAAACAAAACATCAATTAATTCATCTGCCTTTACACCGCAAAAACTATGAAATGTTTCAGCTTTATTCCATGCTGACTTTTGATCCTTTAATAATAAAAACAATCTTTCATCTTTGAACTTACGACCAATTAACTTTGCTATCTTGAAATAATAGGTTGTTTCTTTCTCACCATGAAAGAACCTATAGTCCATAAAAAAACCTTTCATACTGTTTTCTGATTTATTTAAAGTGTCGCCGGTTACTTTACCGATCTCATCTCTTGAAGCACTAAAACCACCAGAGCGCTTTATATCAAGTTCATCTCTATGGTTTGCTAATATATCAAACCTTTTTTTAAACAGCTTGATGCTGATTAGTTCTTCGCTGGAAATGTCACTCGTAGGTTTTACATCTATATATTTCATTTTTTAGGGCTAACTTGTTATTTGGTTCGAGGAATACATATTTGTTCAGTATCGCATAAGGCGTTACTAAAATAGTATCGCCACTGACGATACCAGCTTATTTATCGAACAACAAATTGTGACCGGGTATCATTACAAAGAAGAAAACAACCTTATTCCTTTTCCTGCCTCTGTATATAAAAACATCTAAACGTGATAATTCCCTAGTAATCTGATACAATATTATCATCAGATGATAACAGTTGGTTGTGAACATAGTATATGAAGAAAGATCCTGCCCTGGATGTGTTACTCGATTTAGATGGTACTGAGTTTTTTGAAGAGAATGGCTATTGGCACAAGATAGAGGCAAAAATGGTTGAGCCGACCATAGAGTGCCCTCACGGTATCCGCTACAACTTGACTCTTCACGATAATCATAACCAGCGAATTATGGGTTTCGACAATGCACATGCAGTAAAGTCAAAGAAGACAGGTAAATTTAAAGGGCGAATTGTTGAATACGATCACCTACACAAAGACTCTAAAGATAAAGGAACGCCTTATGCGTTCTCTAGTGCACAGCAGTTATTAAAAGATTTTTTCGATGAAGTTAATCGAATCTTGGAAGAGGTTACAAAATGAGTAAGCTAAAAATTGGCATTATGCCTAGAGAGCAGTACCAACGCAGAATTCTTGAGATAGCATCAGGAAAAAGAACCGTTGAACAAGGGGAACCTAAGGTCTGGTTCAACTCTATAAAATCGCTTGGTGAAGTATTAAGTGAAAACAACATGCGACTATTGAAGTTAATCGAGGAGTGTCATCCTGAAAGCATTGGAGCTCTCGCTAAATTGAGTGGCCGACAGACTAGTAATATTAGTCGTACGCTCAAAACTATGGAGAAATACGGTATTGTTGAACTAAAGAAGAATGCTCAAAAAGTACAGCCTACAGCCATGGCTACAGAGTTTGATATTCAATATTCTGTTGCTTAATTTTAAGGTGTATAAATGAAAATTTACGCTGAACGATTAATTGAAACTGTTGTTGATCGTACATGTGATGTTTGCAGTGAAAGTGTGATGATAGACGTTGCTGGGCATAAATATGAAGAATGCGGCGAGCTAAAAGCAGCTTGGGGCTATGCCTCAAAGCAGGACGGTGATTCATATCATCTTGACCTATGCGAAAGTTGCTTTAAAGTAGCACTGTTTGCGTTAAGAGATCATCGTAGAAGTGTTGTTATGTTTGATGATGAGCAAAAACATCCTGATGATAAATTCGGACTTGCTAGCGAGTAGTTGCAAAAAATACAACTACTGAAAACCGCCTTTATCATCCTTTTACTATTTTAATTAGTAAAGGATAGTAAAGAGTAGGTGCAAAAAAATACACCTACTGTGTAATAGCTCAAACTTGAGCTGACGTTTTTAAATATCAGAGCTTAACAAAATCTGACAGGCAGCAATAAGCTCATTGAACTAAACCGCTCCGCGGTAATGGTGCTCTTTTCTAGCTCTGAATCATCATCTAACTTATGTATTCTTTTCTGGCTATGTTCCATAATGCTGTTGTCCCCCATATGCAGCAGCCAATATTTGCTGCTTATCTAGCTTTGCGTTACTTT
>JABSOJ010000438.1 GCA_013216005.1 Alteromonadaceae bacterium
AAAATATGACGAAGACCAGCTTGTTTGAACTTATAGCCAGAAGCTGTTTTTTTAAAGCGCTTTGCAGCACCTTTATTTGTTTTCATTTTAGGCACGATAATAACTCCGCATTGTTATGCCAAATTTAACGGTAATACAGGCGAAAATTAAACCGCACTCATCCTTCAAAGCATTGCCTTTTACAACGATACTTAAAAAATAAGTGCGTTAATTTTACTTGCAGGCCTCTATTACCAACGTAAGATAATATTGGTGAATTAAACTTTAAGGTAAACCTCTAAGCTTAATTACTTATCAAACCAAGTATCATCATTTTTTAGGGGCTAAGACCATCACCATTTGTCGACCTTCCGCTCTACGAGGGAAAAACTCGACTACGGTCAATTCTTCTAAATCCTTTTTAACACGAGTTAAAAGATCAAGACCAAGTTGTTGATGGGCCATTTCACGACCACGGAAACGTAATGTAACCTTGACCTTGTCGCCACCTTCTAAAAAGCGCCTCAGGTTGCGTAGTTTTACCTGATAATCGCCTTCATCTGTACCAGGTCGGAATTTAATTTCCTTAACCTGTATTTGTTTTTGCTTTTTCCGTTGCTCTTTTTGTTCTTTACTTTTTTCGTAAAGAAATTTGCCGTAATCCATCACACGACAAACCGGGGGCTTAGCTGTTGGACTTATTTCAACAAGATCAACTCCTGCATCTTCCGCTAAATCCATTGCTTCATTTAATGAAACAATCCCCGCTGCTTCGCCATCATAGCCAATTAATCGTACATCTGTACCCGTAATTAACTCATTTAAACGATGAGCCGGCTCTTTCTGCCCGCCTCGTTGACCACCTTTAATAGCCATGTTCCTCCAAAAGAACGTTGTACTAAACTAATTATTATTGTTATAGCTTAGATTAAAAAATTATTTATGCCCGTTTACTTAATTAAAGATCTACTTATTAAAAATTTAATTATAAAAAATTAACTTCTTTGCTTCACTTCATCATTTAGTTTAGCAATAAAGTCATCAACCGACATTTTACCTAAATCTTCACCGCTTCGCGTTCGAATTGCAATTTCACCCGCTTCCATCTCTTTGTCACCGACAACTAATAAATATGGAACGCGCTTTAAAGTATGCTCGCGAATTTTAAAGCCTATTTTCTCATTTCTCAAGTCTAGTTTTGCTCTAAATCCATTTTCTTTGAATTTTTTTGCAATTTTCTGACAATATTCACCTTGTTTATCGGTAATATTCATGATCATTACTTGAGTCGGCGATAACCACGTCGGGAATTTACCTGTGTACTCTTCTATCAAAATACCAATAAAACGTTCAAGTGAACCCAAAATCGCTCTATGAATCATTACTGGCGTATAACGTTCGTTGTCTTCACCGACATAAGTTGCACCCAAACGTTCCGGTAATGCAAAATCCAGCTGCACAGTACCACATTGCCAAGCGCGACCCAAACAATCTGTTAAAGTAAATTCAATTTTAGGTCCGTAAAAAGCCCCTTCACCCGGCAAATATTCAAACGCAATATCTTTTTCATTCAAAACTTCCGCCAAACCTTGCTCAGCTTTGTCCCAAATTTCATCACTACCAATACGTTTTTCAGGGCGCGTTGACAATTTAACGATAATATCTTCAAAACCAAATGTTTTATAAATGTCATAAACCATATCAATACATTTGCCCACTTCATCGGACACTTGATCTTCAGTACAGAAAATATGCGCATCATCTTGAGTAAACCCACGTACACGCATTAAACCGTGTAAAGAACCTGAAGGTTCATTACGATGACAACAACCAAATTCAGCAATACGTAAAGGTAAATCACGGTATGATTTAAGCCCCTGGTTAAATATTTGAACGTGTCCAGGACAGTTCATAGGTTTTATTGCATATTCACGTTTTTCTGACATGGTGGTAAACATGGCATCTGAATATTTATCCCAATGACCTGATTTTTCCCAAAGGGATCTATCCATCATCATTGGTGCTTTCACTTCGTCGTAATCATACTCATGAAGCTTTTCACGGACGAATTTTTCTAATTCAGTATATATTGTCCAACCATCGTTATGCCAAAACACCATTCCCGGCGCTTCTTCCTGCCAATGGAATAAATCCAGTGTTTTACCAATTTTACGGTGATCTCGTTTTTCTGCTTCAGCAAGACGTTGAATATATGCTTTAAGTTGCTTTTTATCAGCCCAAGCTGTGCCGTATACACGTTGCAACATTTTATTGTCTGAATTACCACGCCAGTAAGCGCCGGCTAATTTCATCAATTTAAAATGATGACAATGTCTCATACTCGGTACATGAGGACCACGACACATATCAACGTATTCTTCATGATGATACAATGCTGGTTTGTCATCACGGTCAATATTTTCATCTAAAATTTCAATTTTGTACGTTTCACCACGCGACTCAAAAGCATCACGCGCTTCTTGCCACGAAACTGGTTTTTTAACAACCTGGTAATTGGTTTTTGCTAACTCAAGCATACGCTTTTCAAGCTTAACCAAATCATCTTCTGTAATTGAATGTTCTAAATCAACGTCATAATAGAATCCATTATCAATAATAGGACCTATCGCCATTTTGGTATCAGGCCATAATTGCTTAATAGCATGACCTAATAAATGCGCACAAGAGTGACGAATAATTTCAATACCCTCTGCATCTTTACTGGTAATAAGTTGCAAACTTGCGTCTTGCGTTATTAATTCACAAGCATCAACTAAATTGCCATCAATACGACCGGCAATAGTCGCTTTAGCTAAACCAGGACCAATATCCATCGCAACATCCATTACAGACACTGCATTATCAAAAGCACGTAGAGAACCGTCGGGAAGAGTAATTACAGGCATGAAATTTCCTTTATACAGTGGTGGCACACACCAAGTGTCACTTGTTTAGTTTGTTTTACATTTAAATCAATAAGTTAAAACCATCAATTTAATTTTTATTTATATTTGGTACACATTTTGGTACAACTACTTTTAATTGTTTTTGACGTTAAAAGAAGTAGTGTATTTCAAATAGGAACGGCAATATAGGGGAATTCCTGTTAATTTGCAATAACTGATGAAAAAATATGGGATGGCTTTATTAATAATAAATAATAACAAAGATAACTGAGGCATCGATGAAAAAACTTTAAAAGCAAATTAATCGAACTTGAACGGCACTTATTGAATGCAGAAACACGATCTTCAAAAAAAGAAATAAATAGACTACTTGCTGATGATTTTATGGAAATTTCAAGCACAGGCGTTCCAACTCTTAAGGTTAATGCTTTAAACAGAATACCTGATGAAGTAAATCCGAAGTTTACACAGCAAGACTATCAGTTAAGAGTATGAATTAAGAATATTTTCAGAAAACTTAGCACAACTAGTTTACAAAGCTACAATCAAACGACCGGATCCGGTTAATACAAGTTATTCTGTCCGGAATTCGATCTGGAAGCATAATGATGAAAAATGGTAAATAATTTTGGCACTGATCAAATTCAATGCATTACGGTTCACAATTCATAGCTATCCTGCAGTTCAATCTTGATTGAACTGT
>JABSOJ010000439.1 GCA_013216005.1 Alteromonadaceae bacterium
GAAGCAGCGATTAATGAACTAAATTCATTGTTCGCTGAACCACAGGCGAGCTTCTAATTTCGTGGGGATCCCTCAGGAACAGAGCCATAAAAACACAGTTAGATTACGACCCCGTGTTAAATTGTTTATCATCAAAACTCAATCAAGTTTTTATGAACATGATTGTTAACGCATGCCAGGCTGTAGAAAGCAGACAAGAACAAGAATCGGAATTAGTAAGCTCTCACTACCAAGTAGGAAACACTAAAGTAGAACGATTTGACAGCAATCAATTCAAAGGGCAAGTGATTATCAGCTCAGAACAAAATAACAATGAGCTTATTATTCGTTTTAAAGATAATGGTTGTGGCATGGATGAAGCAACTCAAGAAAAGATATTTGAACCATTTTTTACCACTAAAGAAGTTGGCAAAGGTACAGGATTAGGTTTAGCTATTTCGTTTGGCATTATTGAAGAGCACAATGGCAGATTAGAAGTAACATCTGATCCTGATGAAGGAACAATCTTGTCTATTTATATACCTGTTACCAAACACAAACTACTAAAATCTACTACAAGCTAACACAAACTAAGACCAAAACTACTGCATTTATCACCACCCTCCCATCAATAACGTTATATTTTATATTTAATGCGTATTTTTGTTTAATAATTCATA
Organism: Alteromonadaceae bacterium; assembly: GCA_013216005.1. Lineage (GTDB taxonomy): Bacteria > Pseudomonadota > Gammaproteobacteria > Enterobacterales > Alteromonadaceae > JABSOI01. Next base: position 660 of record JABSOJ010000439.1, read on the forward strand.
AGTAAATATTGTGTTAATTGCCTAATTTTGTAACAATTCGCGGCTAAAAATGAGTATCTGCAAAAAGCATCATTTTTCAGGTGTTGATAATAAAAATAAATAACAAAAATGAATAAAAATATAATTTATATCGGAGCTTCAATGCGCACGTTAAAAAACAGCTGTTTAACACTTACTGCGGTGTTTTTCTCTACAGTTTTCAATATTGCTATCGCTCAAGAAATCACGGTTAACAATACCAAACTAAGTCAGCTTAATATCCCGCACACGTCAGACACTATAATAATTGATGGTGAACTGGATGACAAAGCTTGGGAACAAGCGTTATTAATCTCCTTAGACATTGTCAATGCCCCGTGGAATAACTTACCAAGCCCGGTAAAAACTGATGTAAGAATTATTGAAGATAACGAAAATATTTATATTTCCTTTTTTGCTGAAGATCCTGAACCTGAAAAAATTAAAGGTTTCTTAGGCGATAGAGATACAAAATGGACCGATGATATTGTCGGAATAAAACTGGATACCTTTAATAGCCGTCGATTAAATTATAAGTTTTTTGTTAACCCTTACGGCGTTCAAAACGACGGGATATATAATGAAATTACCAATGACGATAATAACCTTTGGGATGGTATTTGGCATTCATTTGGCAAAATTACTGAACATGGTTATCAGGTAGAAATAGCTATTCCGTATAACATTTTAAATTTTGAACAAAGCAATGAAGAAAAAATATGGGCAATAGAAATATTGCGTATGTATCCCAGAGATGAACGCCTGAGAATTTCTCATATACCGCTCGACAGAAATAATAATTGCATGGCTTGTCAAATGCCTGAAATTAAGGGATTTAAACAAGCTAAAATTGATAAAAATATAATGCTGATCCCTACAACGGTAGCCACTAATAACCAGACCCGTGATATTTATGAAAATGATGCCGATTGGGAAAATAGTAATGATTTAGAGTTCGGTTTAGATGTCCGTTGGGGTATAACTCCCAGCACTTCATTAAATGTAACTCTAAACCCGGATTTTTCAACCGTAGAGTCTGATGCGGGCCAATTAAATGTCAATACGACTTTTTCTTTATTTTATAGTGAAAAGCGTAACTTCTTTTTAGAGAACTCTGAATATTTCAGCAGTAATTACGATTTAGTTTATACAAGAAATATTGCCGATCCAGATTACGGTGTAAAAATTACGGGTCGTGAAAAACAACATAGTTATGGTTTTTTTGTTACTAATGATAATCAAACCAATTTCTTTGTTCCGGGTAATATCAGTTCAAATATAGCCACATTAGATCTGAAAAGTAATGCAGGGGCGTTTAACTACCGGTTCGATCATAGCGAAAAATTATCCTTAGGATTTATTTCAACATTACGGAGTGCGGATAATTATCATAATATTGTCACTGGTTTTGATGGTAAATATCGTTTAAGTGGATCTAATTCCGTATCAGCACAAGTACTGCATAGTAATACTGAATACCCTGACGAAGTAGTTCAAGATTTTTATTCTACAAATACAGCGGCTTATGATGACGACTTTAGTGATCAAGCGATTAAAATTGATTTTAAGCATAGTTCTGAATATTGGGATATAAATGCTAGCCATCAACAAATTGGTGAATACTTCCGGGCAGATCTTGGTCATATGACGAAAGCTGATTATCAGAAGAATAACATATTTGCTATGCGAACCTTTTATAATGAAGCAGACAGTTTTTGGCAAAAAGCCTATTTAGTAGGTCAATGGAAAATGCTTCACAATGAAGACGGAGAACTTTTAGAGCGCACAACTGGTGGTAGCTTTGGATTTGATGCCCCTAAATTATCTTACTTTGATATTGTGTTTAGTATTTCCGACAAGGTTGGCTTACGTCAGGATAAATCGATAACCGCTATTGATGGCAATACCACACGTTTCACTGAGAAAGAGCTAGAGTTTTATATAGAAAGTAATCCAACTTCAAGAGTAAATACAACGACAATAATTACGCTGGGTGATAAAATTGATTATAGAAATAACCGTTTAGGCGACTATATCGCATTTCAACATAGTCTTACGCTAAATTTAACCGATCATTTGCAAGTTGATTTATTTTATACCTACGGAAAACTTAGTGCTTTTAATGAAGATACGAATAAAAAAGATAACGTTTATACCGCTAATCTCACAGATTTAAGAATATCTTATCAATTTGATGTACGAAGTTACTTAAAATTAAACATTGTTTACAGCGATGTTGAACGTAACCCTGATAATAATCCAATGATAACTAATAGTGGTTACTTTACCGAAAAAGATCGTAACCTATCGACGCAATTAATTTATTCTTATAAATTAAATCCGCAAACCGTATTTTTCTTAGGTTATTCTGATAATAGTTATCAAGACGATTGTTTTGATGAACTTGAGCGAGATCAACGCACTTTCTTTACTAAAATTAGTTATGCCTGGATGTAATGTCGGTTAGGTGCTATATCGTAGTTAATTGATGGGTTACGCCTTCGGCTAACCCATCTTACGGAATCACAAGAAAAACAGAGCTATGACCGTTTAAGGTGATTACTTTTCATCGCTAATTTGACATCAATAACGACAGTGGCTGAAATTTTATCGTGAATAGCTTGTCGGTTAGGGTCCCAGTAAACTTGTAAAAAACCAAGAAAACCTGTCGCAAGACCCGCTGCATAACCGCCGTATCGGCCAAAACTGTCAATTATAGATAAAGGTGTGCCATCGAGTTGTAAAACTTTTATACCTGTGACCTTTTTACCCGGCGTTTGACCATTCCACAGCGATGTGAAAAGTGTAAAATAAAGGCTCTGTTCCATAATGGCTCTGTTCCATAATACTGTTGTCCCTCGATGAATCCCCTATTTTTAAAGGGTTAGGCGATAAATTGGTTT
>JABSOJ010000440.1 GCA_013216005.1 Alteromonadaceae bacterium
CTATTTAAAATCTGATGCCCTTTTTACTGAAAATCAACTCAGATTTTAAATCTCAGCTTTATGTGCGGAACGTCAGGGTTACACGTAGCCGGCATACTTATACTAATCCAACCAACAACTTTGGCACAATAAATTCTATCTCGCTAAGTGCCCCACAATGAGTTAGAAAGTCCACACATAATGTTGTTATTTGATCGGTAAGGTGACATTTCTTTCGAAAACATTTTTTCGAAAAAGCTAGCAATTAAGTCAATAGATTGCCAGATAAGATCACACTCACTATTTGAAATTGTTTGATCGAATTTGGATTTATACATTTAAGCACTAAAATAAAGGACTGAGTTTGATTTGGAAATTTTATTCTCATATGAGACGTGTTCAGGATCTGGTCTTGTTTCTTACGCCATGTGCGTGATCTTCATTAAAAACATTGTCTTTGAGCCATTCATCTACTGTCGCAATGTTAATCTTGGCCACTTTAGGGCGAACGTTCCACGTTACCTGGAAAGGTGAACCTTTTTCGTTGTAACCCGGGCCTGTAGTTGAGCCGGCATACTGAATAGGCGTACCAGTATTATTAGGGATGTTCAACGCTTGTTGTAACCCATTTTCTTCACCAAGTTTGGTTAACTTGCCGAAGTTCAACGCATTTTTGTCATTGACCAAAACGTATACTTGAGTTTCTACCCGTAATTGTGGATTTTTGATCGAGTCACTCAGACAAGCGCCTAAGGTCGGTCCGGGCATAACTTGAGCGGTTGAGTGAACATAGTGAACTTCAATAGTGTCTCCGGGATAAAGACTACCGTGTTTGCTTGCGCCAATTTTTTTGTCAAGTTTAGTTAATTCTGCCGTAGTTAGATCACCTGAAAACTTGTAACCACTGTGATATCCATGCCCATCACCATTACTGGCATACTTAGTAAATTCACCCCCTTTATGTTCCGCGTTTTTGTGGAAATGAATATTGCACAAATTCATTTTTGTATAAACGGGTGCTGTACTGAATGTACGACTGTTCTTTCCCATGGCTGAGTCGATATCACGCGGAGACTGTGGACCAAACCCTTTGCCTTCAGTATTTTTTGCAAGCGCGTTACGCTGTTTTGCAATTACTTGGTCGGAAACATGTCCGTCTTTGGTGTGTGGATCAGCCATTGTAATAAATGACGAGAGAGCAAATGATCCCATCAGTGTTAATAGACATGTATTTTTTAATTGTATTTTCATGATTTACACCCTGACATTTGTATCCCTACGGCATTTATTTATGCTTCGGGACTATATAAAAATTGGCATGATAGCATTTTTTACACGAATATACCCAAGTAGCTTGGGTATATACAACAACCTAACCAATTGTTAGTTCGATTAAATACCAACTTTCATTTGCTGTTTAACCAATCGACAAATTATCGTTAATTGTCTTTTTAGTTCGTCAGTTAAAGGGTAACCCTAGGCTGTCGAAAACTCGTGCTTTTGGGGATATTCAATTTACCAGTTTTTGACTTTACAAAGTATGATGTTTACTATTTATTGGATTTACGTAATTGTGCTGAAATTTAATATTTAGTGGCAAAATGCTATTTTCATTAATATCTTGTTACATCTAACGGGATAAATAGCATATTATTCCGTCAATTTAGGATCTAAATGTAACAATAATCAAAATTCCAACAATATTAAAAAAGCCAAAAATATAAACGGTAAATTGGTTGAAAATGGTCATATTTCGACAGCCTAGGGTAACCCACATTAATCCTGAAATAATCGTTATATAAGGCTCTTGTTGAAAACTCATTTCCGCTACGGATCGTAATATGTTGCTGTTGAGCTTGGTGAGATAATGTTTCAGTATCCAGTCCTTTAACATATACCCACAGAACTAAACCGCCGCTTGGTTGTGATAGTTGAAATTCTTTTAATTCGGAAAGTTCGTTAGTCAACAGGTGTTGGTATTGTGACATTTGTTTGGCTAACTGTTGACGGAAGCGCTTCAGGTGACGAGTATAAAACTGCTTATCAATGAATTCTGCAATGGCAAACTGCAAAGGCAAGTTAACACCCAGAGTTTGTACAGCACGGTAATGAATGAATTGGTTGATGTATTTTCCCGGTAATGCCCAGCCTATACGGTAGCCTGACGCTAATGTTTTTGAAATGGAGCTGCACCAGATCACTGTTCCTTTTTCATCAAACGCTTTAATAGGTAAGGGTAAGGTTGGTCCGAAGTACAGCTCCTGGTACACATCATCTTCAATGATTGGAATATCGAAGTGGTTGGATAGCTCCGCTAACTTTTTTTTTTGATCAAGTGCTAACGATTGACCAAGCGGGTTTTGATGATTAGCCGTAAACAAGCAGGCTGCTATATGCTTGTTAGCCATTAAATATTCGACCTGAGATAAATCCAGGCCTTGCAATGTACTGGGGATCTCAACTACGGCTCGTTTCATTAGTGCTAATAATGAAAGCAAACCGTTAAAACACGGAGAGCTTACGGCAATGCTGTCACCCGGATTTGAAGTCAGTTCTATCGCTATTTTTATTGCATCTAAACAACCATTGTTGATCACTAATTCGTCGCTATTGAAGATGAATCCTTGTTGCTTAAAGTGTTTCGACAGGCTTTGTCGCAGGCTGGTTTCTCCTTGAACATCACCATAAATTTGTGTTTGTCTGGCGTGTTTTCTGGCGGAATTTGTTAAACATTTGTTCAAACCTGTAACGGGTAACAGTTCGGCACAAGCCTGTGCTCTTTCGAATGAGTGTATTTTTACTTTTTTGCTGAGATACTCATTTTTAAGGTAATTAGTCTCACTTTCCAGTAACACTGCTTTGCTGGAAAATTTGGGTAACGGCATACTTGAATTGAGTTCTTTACCTAATACAATATAACCAGATTTGTCTTTAGCAGAAATAAAACCAAACTGTTCAAGCCAGCGATAACAGCTCACTACGGTATTTACGCTAACGTTTTGCTGTAAAGCATATTGTCAAATTGACGGTAATTTCTCACCAGCAATAAGCTGTTTATTTTCAATTTTCACAATGAGTTTGTTAGCAAGTTGGCGATAAAGGTTCAAATCTGACTCCTCAATTAAATTTGTACTTCTGATTAATCTGTACCCGTACAATAATACAAGATCTATATCTGTACCTAATAATAGCAAAAGTTAGAATAAGGATAAAATATCGGCGGATTAAAAAGAGCAATTATGACTACAATTTCTACTACTACAACTTCCACTAATACAGAAGATACCTCTTATTACCTGACACAATTTAATGAACTCACCCAAAAGTTTATGGAGCAATTAAATACTCAAAATGTAGCCCAAATAGGGACAGAAACACCTGACGTACTTTTTTCGAGTGAAGGACGAAGCAAAGAACAGGCAACGGCAATTTTGTCAGAGCAGATTATTCCTTATCTATCTGCAAGCGCGGGGCCAAGGTATTGGGGATTTGTTACCGGAGGGGCAAATCCTGCGTGAGCTTCCGACAAGATAGCGTGACTTAACAGATTTCTTTAAATAAGGCCCTTTATTAAAATTTTCCACAGCAAA
>JABSOJ010000441.1 GCA_013216005.1 Alteromonadaceae bacterium
TTTTAAATTCACTCAATCAAGTTCATGTCACCATAGTATAGATTATAACCACTTAAAACTAAAGTTATGACGCTTCCTCGAGTATTAGTCAGCCGTCCCATCACACAAATTGGGGTCAGGTTAAAGTTAAATTAAAGCTATGTTTTTATTAGGTATTAACTAAGATGTTACGGTTGGTTTTTTTGAATGATCATTCACTACAGCTATAACTCAACTCAATACAATACAGACAAAATTAATCTACATATAATATGATTTACTTTAGCTGTTGTTCTTTTGGACGTCAGATAATATGCCCCCAGTTATGATGGCAGTGATTTAACTTAGTCTGGTAAGTTAATGTATCACCAGACTTTTAGTGGAATGCTAAAGTTAACTACCTAATTTATAGTTTTTTGTCTTTCCAACCCTGTTCACATAACCAGCTGCCAATTCCTCCTGAAGCATTATGTTCATAGCTTACTGAGGGGGTCCGCTTATCTAGCTCAGCCATCTTTTTTGTCATTTCACTATAAGTTAAACAAGTATATTGAGTTTCGCCTTTGATAGATAAATCCCATTTGGTTGTTTTATAAGTCCGTCCACTATTAAGGTGGTCAACCAATAAGACGAATAGAAGTATTCCTATCCCACACAACAAGCTGTAACTTAGTACTTTAAATTTTGATTTTGCCTTTTTCATATATATTTGTCCCTAATGTTTTAGGATGAATCAGTAGTTTCATCTAAGCTGTTCAGCAATAAAGTTACTTACTTGTTTATACTTAATTTTATTTACTGGTGATAATGTTTTTAACAATTCTTCATGTGTTAGTGTTAGTTCTAGTCCATTGTTCACTAATTTCGTAATATAATACAGGGTATTTCCTTGAGTATTTATCGCTTTAATTGCATCACTAAGCAAATCAGCTCCTTGTGTTATATCGACTCCGTTGTTAATCAGGTAATCAAACACAGTGTTAATATTGTTCATCCGTACGGCATAATGTAACGCATTGTCACCTTTTGGATCTTTAGCATAAATATTTAATCCATGAGGTTTTAAGTGATTTATCAAATCTAAATTTTCATTGATAGTTAATATAATAACAGCCATATCGGGTAATATTGCTCCATTACGCAATAAGGGTAGTAATTCTTCATAAGGCCTATTTTGTTGTAATGCCAATATTAATTGTAAATAATCGGCCTCATCATTACTTAGTTCAGGTACAACACTTTTAATATCTACCGTGTTGTTTTCAGCTAATGAACGAATGATTTTATCTTCTAATTGAAGCGTTTTTGGATCTAAGCTCTTAAAATACTTCAACGAACCCTGCACTGTACTTCGCTTGTAAATATCAATGTTTGCAAAAGTTGAATTATTAGTTATCTCTGATTTTTTGGTTAGTTGCTTCCTCTGGCATTGGGTAATGTCATGCAGAATTTTATTTTGTTGAATACTTAATTTTTCGTGAAATTTTGCTAATTTCAGCCCCAACTTTTGTTCTCGGTTGCTTAATTTATGTTGGGGTTGTAGTGCGATATATTCGCTGAATAACACTTTGACTTCCTGTGGTAACCATTCAAGAATTTTGTCTAATGAATCTATCGCATAGGGGTAGATATTATCCCGAGCTAAAATTTGAAAAATTTCGCTCGCATTATGTCTTTGGTGAGGATTGCTTGGTGATGCGATCATATCGAGTGCGTTATAATCATCACTCCTCATTACTGTGGATACACCAAGGTTATACCACAAAGAAAATAATGAAGAATTAAAGTTTTCCGCTGCGGTTAAAGTTAAATTATGTTGAAAGTCATGATGAGACCATCTTTTGTGCAGTATTTTTTGGTCTACTACATAGGTTAATGCTAATTCAATTTTTTCAGCAGACACGTTGTTTTGGGTCATGGTTACAAAATCGGCAAAAGCAGGTGTTAACCCCGCAGCCATCAAAATATCGAGATTTAATGCGGAGATCTTATTATCATTAATAAGAATCGCCGACAATATTGATTTAACAGAGAAGATAGAGTTATTAGTTATATCTCCTGATCTCAATAAATTTACTATAGGTTGATAGTTTTTGTTATTCATTGCGCTGGCTAGTGTAACTGCGTATTTGATGCTGTTTTTTGGTCGACCTTCAGTTACCGTTATTGTATTGATATCTAGACTAAATGGGCTGGAAATCCGACGATAATGGTTCAGGGGTATACCTGCACTTTGAACAATGAGTTCTTCAGATGCTTTGTTGATCCCTTCTCTGTTCATAAAAGAATGAAAACTCTTTGTCATTTGTTGATAGTTTTCATTAAGTTTGTTACTGGCGTTGAGTAAGTCATCACAGTTTTCGGGACTTGGTTGCAAAGAAGAAAGAGGATTGATGATAGTCTGCTCTGTAACTGATAATTCGATAAGAGGTATCACTTTTGAGGTCTGGTTATTTGTAGGAACAATTTTTAATACTTGATCATTAACGTTTGAATAATATGTTGCTAAATAATAAAAACAAATAAGACCAATAATTATCCCTAGTACTAACTTTTTCCACATAACAAATAATCCTTATCAAAAAATTAATAGGTATTCACCTGTCAGAAAACATGACAGGTGGCAAAACTAATATGTTATAAGTTATGGTAGTGTACTACAGTCAAAGTCATCATTAATTCTTGTACGCTCACAATGTAATACATCCAAAGTTGTAGCACCTGCTACAAAAGCACCACAAGCAGCACCAAATGCAGCACCTACTACTACTGGAGTAAAAACTACAGTTCCAACTACACACACAAGAACACCCGCAGTACTAGCGACAGCTACTCCCTGTTTACACCTATTTTCCTTTAGTTTTGCTGCGAGAAAACAGTATTCTTTAGCATTTTCAGCATAATGTTTAGACTCAGCAGCACCAGCATTTTGACGGCTAGCCCCAAGATGTTCTAATTCATCTGATTCTAAATCACCCCACTCAATAATAGCACCCGGCATTGTTGGATCTAGAGGTGGTGTCCCGGTAGTTGTATAGCATTCAAGCGCTTCTGGAGGGCAAGGTACATCACCAGCATGAGCTTTATTAAACCCCAAACCCCAACCGGAATTTAGCTCTTTGGAAACTTGATTAAAATTATTGTTGGCAGGAGGTGTGATATTACCCGTGAATAAAAATACAGTAGTAACGAACAGTGCTATTTTCTTAATACAACTAGACATCTGAAATCCCTTCATTAGTTTAAAGTTAAACGACAACAACAAAACATTAAATAGGTCATGGTGTTATTAACTGATTACATAGTGGTCTTATTCTGTACAAAAAGCAAACGATTATTTTGGTGGGGTTAAATTGTTTTAGGTTATTTTTTGTAACTAATTAATGTATAGAGTAAAAACTCTAAATTTTATTTGTGTTTTATTTGTGGAGCGTAGTTTTGACTTACAAAATATAATGATAGGAATAAAATGAGGAATCTTTTTCAACGTTTTTATGGATTAGTTGATGGAAGCGTCACAGCAATAGTTTTATTGTGCACTATTTAGTACAACGGTCTTCCATTTATCAATCCAATCATTTGTATGT
>JABSOJ010000442.1 GCA_013216005.1 Alteromonadaceae bacterium
TACTGTTGCGGCAACCGTAAAATCATCGTTAAGAAAATGCTTCAAGACCTTTGCTGTGTGGATCATTCGCTCTTTAAGCTCATAAGCTTCAAATTTATCATTAAAAATTAATTGGTTAAATTCTACAGCATTGAATGAAACAAGCGTTTGTTCCAGTATTTTTGAAAACTTGTTATAAAATTCCGGCGAATATATATCTTTGAATAAATTACTCATAACTTCCTATGTTACTTAAGCTACTTAAGCTACCTGAAAAACAATCTAGAATATGTCTAAACGAATTGATGGGTTACGCTTGTGGCTAACCCATCCTTGATTATGGCGAATCTAATTGAACCTATTTAATTAAACCTATTTAATTAAACAAAAGTATCACTTAGCCGCTGTCTTTTTAGCAGCCCAAAACAATAAACCTAATCCGGCAATAAAAAAGGGAATACTTAATAACTGCCCGGTAGACATCATTAATTCGTTGCTATATGCCGCTTGTTTAACTTTAACAAATTCCAGTAAGAACCTTGCGCTAAACACCATCACAAGAAACGCCCCTAAAATGGCTCCGGAGTAACGTTTTATATTTGAAAGTTTGTAAGCACTGATCAGCACTAAGAAAATAGCGAGATATGAGAAAGCCTCGTATAACTGTACAGGATGTCTTGGGAGCGCATCAATACGCTGAAATACAACAGCCCACGGTACGTCAGTTTGTAAACCGATAATTTCTGAATTAATAAAATTACCTGTTCTGACAAAAAAACCAAACAAGGCTGTTGATATTGCTAAACGGTCAAGTAACCAGAGGTATTCAATTTTATGTTTTCTCTGATAAACAAAGGTCGCAATAATTAAACCGAGTCCACCACCATGACTAGCCAAGCCACCTTCCCAAATAGCCAGTATTTTCATCGGATTACTAAAATAATAACCAGGATCATAAAAAAAACAATGTCCTAATCTTGCGCCGACAATAATACCAACAACAGCATATAACATTAAATTATCTAATGAAGCTACATCAACTTTTTCTTGTTGATAACACCATTTCATCACTTGAAAACCAGACATAATTGCGGTCGCAAATAATGCGCCATACCAATGTATTTTCAAACCAGCAAATGACAATAAAACAGGATCTGCATTCCAAACAAAAAATTCCACTAAAATTTACTCACTATTTAAATATGCCAATATTATGAAGCAGATATTAATTAGTGTCCATCCAGAAACGAAGATCTACTGCGAACGTCCTTCTGACACGACCATTCTTTACAGTTAGAACACAAAATTGGCAGCTAAAGCACGATAATCCTCAAAAAAAATCCCCAAAACAAATCCTCAAAACAATGAGGTAGCCATTCACCTGATCGAATTTAATAAACTTAAAATAGTTTCACTTTGAATACGGTTAAACTTGCCTAACATTGCAGTGGAGGCTTGCAACAACAGCTGGTTTTTCGCTAAATTCGCAGTTTCGGCAGCAAAATCTGCATCCATGATCCGAGAACGTGCAGACTCTGTATTAATCATCATATTCGTCATCTGGTTAATTGAAAAACCCAGACGATTCTGCATAGCACCATAAGTAGCACGTTCTAACGAAACTTTTTCCAATGCAGCACTCAAGACATCAATTGTATCATTAGCATTTTCTATCGTATCAATACTCAACCCGGTATTATTACTTTGGCTAAGGCCTCCAATATCACTTAAGCCCATTTTAGCTAATGCAGTTTCCTTCGCTGATTGCGTAGACGCTGTACTGCTGATTTTAATCGCTTGAGCCGACTCCAGAGTAACTTTACCATGTTCGGTTATTTTAATTCCGGTGCCTAGTAAATCGCCGCTATCTTGCTCAACGACAATATCCAGTCCGGTATTTGAACTTAGCACTAATTCTCCTGACTCTGCTGCCAAAGCCACTACTCCACTGCTTGATAGCGTAGTATTAATATTATTCAACATTTCATCAAATGAGGTAACGCTTGATAAATCTATCTCGATGCCATTAATACGAATATCGTTCGCTGCTGCAAGTTTTTGATTAAAATCGATATTTGTTAACACTAAACGAGTGTTACACTAGCCGTTACCCCTGTTTGCTCACTAGTTTGATTAATAGCCCAAGCAATTTCTTGTGCAGTGGTTGGTGCACTAGAAACATCTAATTCAATGCCATTAATTTTAACCCGTCACTTTGAGTTAATGCCGTACCGGAAACTGCCTGAGACTGAAGAAACCCAGCATTTTCAGTTACCGCTATCCCTAAAGCATCAAGATCAGTTACACCACCAACATCATTCAAATTAATATTAATTGCACTGTTGTCAGAAGAAGAAAAAGACAAATACCCCTGATAAATATCATCTGTAAAACCTGTAGCGGCTTCATTACCATTGTTAGCAATAGTTATCGTCAAACCTGTATCGTTAGACAAAATTAAATTCCCGTCTTCCACCTTGGCAATAACGCCGGAAACGTCTCTATTAATATTATCGACCAGCTGATTAATATCGGCAGAGGCTGCGACCGACTCACCATTTATTTGTAGCGTTCCATCTGTTACGCCAGTGCCCTGAGTGCCAACAACCTGATTAAATGCAGTTACGGTTACACCAACACCCGCAAGTTGGCTATTAAGTGAACTTGCTTTTTGTTGGGCATTTCCGGTTATCCCTGACAACTCAACACCATTTATCACTATTGCGTTATTTACGGTTAATGCGGTACTGACGCGCCCTGATAACAAATCACCTGACGGTAAACCACTATTTAACCCGAGGGTATCGTAACTGAATCTGCCCACGGGTATTTCAAGATTTTGATTAGCTCGGGCACCTAAATGAATAGAAACAGAATTATTATTACCCGAAAATAAATTAATGCCGTTAAATTGACTATCACCTAACATTTGATGAACACCATCGGCGAGTAAATCCATTTCCATTTGAATGGCTTTTCTGTTTGATACAGACAAAGTACCATTTGCAGCCTGAACTGCTAATTCCCTCATCCGTTGAATGACATTAGTGACCTCGTCTAACGCACCTTCGGCAACTTGTAACATACTAATACCATCATTAGCATTACGAATTGATTGTCGATATCCCCGAACATCCGAAGTCATGCCCGTAGCAATAGCCAAACCCGCAGCATCATCTGCCGCGCTATTAATACGTAAACCTGAAGACAATCGTTGCATGCTTTGATTTATACCCGACTGCGCCTTATCCATTTGACGCATAATGAATAACGGCATACCACTATTAAGGCTAATCGGCATGGAACAACGAATTTATTGGGATTTTTAACATCATGTATAAGGTATCGGAATAATGTTAAATTTATTGAAATAGAATTTGTAATAAAATGTAATTAATAGAAACAGTTAGAAATATTCATTGCTTCGGTGTTTAAACTTATCAGCAAATGACGTTCTTTAAGTTGAAATAACTTGATGGGTTACATCTTCGAGTAACCCATCTTTTGGCAATTAAAAATCCCCGCAGCAAGCTGTCTCGCTAAGGCTCGCCTTTCACTTCGTGAAAGCGGGGTATTAATCCTCCCG
>JABSOJ010000443.1 GCA_013216005.1 Alteromonadaceae bacterium
TTTTAAATTCACTCAATCAAGTTCATGTCACCATAGTATAGATTATAACCACTTAAAACTAAAGCTATGACGCTTCCCTTTTTACTTACATAAAGATCATCAAGGCTCAGTGATTGCAACAACGGATGTAACGGGTAAGGTTATTTCACAGGCGATTTATGATCCTTATGGTAAACGCAGTGAAGTTTATTTGGATTCGTTGTTGGCGAATTACTCCAAACTATCACCGACGGACAGGGGATATACGGGTCATAAACATATTGAAGCGCTTGATATTATTCATATGAACGGTCGGATCTATGATCCTACTTTGGGGAGGTTCTTGCAGGCTGATCCAATAATTCAGGCTCCTACCGATTCACAGAGTTATAACCGTTATGCTTATGTGAGAAACAACCCTTTATCGTTAACCGACCCCAGTGGTTATAGTTGGCTAAGTAAAGCTTGGAAAAAAGTTAAGCAATATGCAGCAGTTATTGTGGGGGCAGCATTGATCTACTTCACTGGAGGAGCTGCAAGTCCATTTGTTGCAAGTTGGTATGGTGCGGCTGCGGCTGGTGCAATATCGGGTGCTGTTGGGGCTGCGGCTAATGGAGGTAATATCTTAACCGGGGCGCTAAGAGGTGCTTTTAGTGCCGCTGCGTTTTATGGTGTCGGCTCGGCATTTAGTGAGGCGGCTTGTGCATCATGCTTTAGTGGCGGAGAACTAACAGCAGCAGCAACGGCAGGTAAAATAGCAGCACATGCAATAACAGGCGGTGTTATGAGTGTAATGCAAGGTGGTAAGTTTGGTCACGGCTTCGTTGCTGCGGGAGTAACACAGGGCTTTGCTAAGAGCATCGATGGTATTAGTTCAGCTAGATTTAGTTTAGGTCGAATAGCTGCTGCTGCGGTTATCGGGGGGACTGTTTCTAAATTAACAGGTGGTAAATTTGCTAATGGTGCTACAACAGGTGCTTTCTCAAGAATGTTTAATGATGAAGCTAATCATCAAATAAATAACAAAAAATATGGTAAAGGGTATACCAATCCAGTTACCAAAGAATTGCAATACGCTAGCATGGAAGGGTACACTCCTAGATGGAGAGATGGTCAATGGGCATTAGGGGTTGATGGTAACATAATGTTTTTCCCTCAAGGAGCACAAATGGATATGGGGGTTTATGGTTATGACTCTGCTGTAACATTACAGTGTCAAGCGATGAATGATTGTACGGGTGAATATCAAGCACCAACACCTTCAAATTATAGTAAACCTAAAATTAGTGCTAACTCCTCACCATTAAAAGTGAATTTGGTTGGTAATGGTTGGTACTTTTCAAAGTCAATACCATCAATAGCTATAAGTGCAGCAGGTCGATATCACACTACTGTAAGCTGTGGAAATAATGTTGATGTCGTTATTCAATGTGGTGGTGGTGGGTAAGTAAATGAAAATTTTATACTTAATTATAGTTCTAGCTACTTCATTTAATGTTTTCGCTAATGTAGTGGTTGATTTATCGAAAATTGAAGAAGGACAGTATCAATTTGTAAATTGGCATAATTTACCTGTTCTTATTTTTCATCGAACCGAAAATCAAATAGAACAACTCCATTTGAGTGCCAATAAGACTATAAATCAAATACCATTAGAGTTTTATGCAAGGCGTTATGGAAATGACGTTGCAAATGCCATAAAGAAAGGTGAACATTTTAATCGAAAGCAATTACGTTCTTTTGATGGTAGATGGTTTGTTGCTATTGGCTCTTCACCTGAAGTTGGAGTTAGGTTACGAGTCTATGGCGATGAAAGTGCAATAATGGACCCTATGGATGGAACATTTTATGATTTGACTGGAAGGGTGGTTGATAAGTTATCAACTAAAAAAGACTTATCTATACCAGATTATAAAATATCTAATCAAAGCCTTATTATTTATACGAAACCATCGGTAAATGATATAGATTTTAGTCAAGGAAAAGTGAAGCCCAATGACCTTCCTGAAAAACAGATTGTGGATGCATTGAATTGGAAAAAGTTTAAATTGGCTGGGGAAATTTTGGATAACCATCCTAAGGCAATTAATGACTCAGAAGTTAATATGACAATTCTAGTTGCCGCTACAATATATGGCGATAAGGAGTTGCTTGAAAAAGCTCTCAAATATGGAGCCGATATTAATATTCTATTCAAGAATAATTCAACACCCCTAAATACGGCTTTAATGTCGAACCATATGGATATAGCTAAATATTTAATTGATAGTGGTGCAAGTACACAAAAGGTTTGTCATCCAAAACATAAAAATCGTTGTTCGACACCTACGTTGGAAATGGCAAAAATGATCGAGGGAACAGAAGGTCTTATTAGAAAGTGGATTAAAAATCAGTGAGGCGTTCCTAAATAACCAACGACACTAGTTGCCCGAAGGTTTGGCCTCTTTGGGAGCAAAGAAAATAGCCCTATATAACTATAGGGCTTTTTATTGCGTAATATCAATATCCAGCTTATCTATTGTTGATATATTTTAGCTAGATTTATTAATGTGTTACTGTCATTATTAAATTGTTAGTACAAGGAATTTAGTAGTGGCGATGTTAAAGCTCAAAAAGTGGTACGTCATAGGTAAAAAGGAATTTCCAAACCCTCTTTTCTATGGTAAAGATTATTTGCTTCATGATGTTAAGTCTATTCAATGGCAACCATCAGAAACAAGCTTTGTTAGTTATAAAAATAATGTAACGCCATTCCCTGAACTAGTAGATATTGAGCAAGCCATTAGTGCATGGAAGTGTAATAAGCAAAGTGATATTCTATTTTAAATAGCATTCAATATCGCGGTTTGCCATTTATTTTCCCATTCACCTTTACTCTTCAAAGCAGCTCTTATTTGAAGGAGTGGATTTAATCCTTTTCTGGACCATCTCATGTGTTGCTGACCTTTACACCGCTGATTAATAAGACTTTCAACCGTAGATTCTGCAAGATTACTGGTAAACACCAGGCCCTCTTTTTGCCGACGACGATAATCTATAATTTTAAGCCTGTTATTTGAAATATAGGTCTGGAATTTAGTGATTTTATCAATCTCCTTTTTTGAACCCGCTTGTTCAATTAACTGATCTAATCTGACTAAAGCGTTATCAACATTACCCCTCCAAAGGTGCCACTTGATCCGTAAAAGCTTTTCTTTCCGCTTTTTAGGCAATGAAATATTTTGAAGCTTCATGGCTAAATGAAACCAGTCCAAAATACACGTCATTGAACCACACAATGGCCTGAGCGCTTCGACGACATTCCAGCAATTTTGTGCGCCATCACACAGTGCAGTGACATGTGTGTTTTCCCCTAATCCCTGTTTCAGCGCCGCAACGATTGTCCCTGATATAATTTGCTGTTGACCATCATCTCGCACGGAAGCCGCACAATGCTTACTCGTTAAATAATTACGCGTGTTTTTATCATTGGATTGTATAGCTTCTGGTTGATAAATTACCGATGTCATCGCTTCTATACTACGGGCATTTTTATCCGTGGTTTTTATATGACCACCGTCAATATTGAGCACTAATTCT
>JABSOJ010000444.1 GCA_013216005.1 Alteromonadaceae bacterium
ATCCATAGTAAAGATTGGGACAATAAATGGAAGACGGTGATATTAAACTCGCCATTATAAGACTGAATACATTACAGGCTAGACTCAAGATATTACACTTCCTAGGCAACTAACGCCGCAATAAGAGGAAATTGATAGTTGGCTATAATTTGAAGCGAAGCGGAAAAAGCCAACTCTTAATTTTCCGTTTAACTGCCTTGTTATGTGTTTTTACTTGTTTGATCAGGTGTATCGTTACACAACTCGCAAACTATGCCTTTACGTGATTGGTAAACTCTTGAACCGATAAAGACTGACGTAGATAAAAATGACCATAAAATCGAAAATAGTATTGAATCTTCAAGAGAGTGCCCTTTAAGCTGCTCAACAATAAATAACAAAATAACCACTGAAACAAAAACTTTAATTGCTCTAATAATCCAGAATTTAAAACCCATACATTTTACTCAACGATAAATAAATAACGCCCAAATAATGGGCAAAAAGTTGTTGGCTAAAAGGTTGATGAACGAAAACAGCCAACTATTTTTGTCCTTATTAATTAGCTTGTTAGGCTAATCTTCACCCAGCTCGACTGCCATTAGGTATTTCGATTTCAGGCATAGCTAAACAAGGGGTCAATTTATCTTCATAACCTATATCAAATAACATCCCTTGAGATAATTCACCAGCCATTTTTCTTTCTGGCAGGTTCACGACGAATAACGCTTGCTTGCCTTCTATTTCACAAGGATCTTTGCGTTCTTGTTTAATGCCCGCAAGGATAGAACGAGTATGGTCACCAAAATCGACGGTTAGTTTCATTAATTTATCAGATTTAACGGCACCAATCAAACAGGGTAACAGTTCATATTTGTGTATTATCATGTTTAAGTTGATACAGTCCATAGCCTGTATAGGTTTGAACTCATGTAAATTAACAGAAAACATTGTTGAACTGTAACCCTAATTTAGCTTATATGGTCAGTGCCGATTTAACTACTTCTGAAACTAGAGTGATTTTTCCAACTCGGATGTCTAATTTAGCGAAATCGTCAAAAGTAATAAGATCTTTAATAGGTGCTGGATTCACAATAACTCCTCGATGAGCCTAACGCCTAATTAACAGGCAAAAAATTGTTGGCTAAAATTGCGACGAAGGAGAAAAAGCCAACTATTTTTTGTCCTTGTTTAATTTCTTGTTATGTTTTTTAAACGCTACTTATTAATGGCATCCTCACGTTCTTTATCATATTCCTCGTAGGTTTTGTTATCCGTGTTTAAGCAGTCGTTATGTTGTTGTTGTTGCTCTGACGCTGCGTCTTCAACGCATTTACTCTTTTGATAGTCTTGGCCTGCTTGATACAATTGTTTATTACTGCAACCGACTAAAATAAACGAAAAGAAAACAATAAATGGCACCAATCAAACCGGGTAACAGTTCATATTTGTGTATTGTCATGTTTAAGTTGATACAGTCTAGAGCCTGTATAGGTTTGAACTCATGTAAATTAACAGAAAACATTGTTGAACTGTAACCCTAATTTAGCCTATATGGTCAGTGCCGTGTTTTTATCAAAAGCTCTTGTTTGGTTAGAAGAGCTATCACAAGTTCGTGTGATCATCGTAACTGACCGAGTTGATTTAGAAGATCAGCTTAGCCGTACTTTTGCCTCTGGTGGTGTATTGACTGACAGAGATAAAAAAGACGCTATGGCAACATCTGGCAAGCGTTTAGCCGAGCAAATTGGTAAAGGTAATGAACGGGTTATATTTTCAATCATTAATAAGTTTGGTTCAGCCATTAAGCAAAAGGAATGCTTTAACAACAGCCCCAATATTATTGTATTAGTGGATGAAGGCCATCGTAGTCAAAATGGTGAAAACAATATTCGAATGCAGCAAACGCTGCCCAAAGCAGCCTTTATTGCATTCACAGGTACGCCACTATTAAAAGATGATAAGACCGAAAACAAGTTCGGTAAGATAATCCACTCGTATACCATGCAACAAGCCGTTGAAGATAAAACCGTAACGCCCTTGTTATACGAAGAGCGCATCCCTGAACTAAACGTGAATGACAAAGCCATTGATGCATGGTTTGAACGTAGCACCAGTAAACTAAGTGATAAGCAACGAACCGATTTAAAGAAGAAGTTTTCACAAAAAGGTCAAATCTACCAAGCTGAAGGTCGAATTGATCTGATTGCTTATGATATTTCAGATCACTTTCAAAACTTTAAACAACAAGGCTTAAAAGGCCAACTGGCTTGTGACTCTAAAGCCTCGGCTATTCGCTATAAGAATGCATTAGATAAAATTGGCTCTGTGACTTCTGTTGTAGCTATGTCACCGCCTGATACTCGTGAAGGCCATGACGTTGTTGATCAAGACAGTAAAGACATCGTTCAAAACTGGTGGAAAGGTAACGTAGCGCAAACCTACGGTGGCGATGAAAAAGCTTACACAAAAGCGATTATAGAAGACTTTAGCCGTGACGATGGCCCTGACATAATGATAGTGGTCGATAAGCTACTAACGGGCTTTGACGAGCCTAAAAACACGGTACTTTATATCGACAAGCCACTTAAAGAGCACAATTTGATACAAGCCATTGCTCGCGTTAACCGTTTACATAGTAACAAGCTGTTTGGTTACTTAATTGATTACCGTGGCATTTTGAAAGAACTTGATACCACCATTGAAAAATACCAAGATTTAGCAGAACGCACCCAAGGTGGCTTTGATATAGACGATCTTAAAGGTTTATATAACCGCATGGATACGGAATATAAAAAGTTACCAGGCTTACATAGTGAGCTATGGGATATTTTTGCTAATGTTAAAAATAAGCAAGATGGCCCTGCATTAAGGCAAGCATTAGCCCCTAAAGTACAGGATGTAGATGGCAAACTGGTTGATACTAATCTTAAAAATCGTGATGACTTTTACTCTGCCCTTACTGTTTTTTCTAACTGCATTAAGGTCGCTTTACAATCTGCTAGCTACTTTGAAGATAAGTCTTTCGATAGCAAACGTGACCTGTATAAACGTGACTTAAAAGCCTTTGTAGATTTACGCAAACAAGTACGTGAAGATGCCAATGAAACCGTCAATTACGATGAATACGCTGAAGATATCCGTAGCTTATTAGATAAACATATTGCGGGTATTGAGGTAAAAGAACCTGATGGTGCTTACTTGGTTGGTAATCTGGGTAAAAATGTTAAACCGCAAGATTTAAGTGATGATGAAGCTCGAAACCAAACAGACAAAATCACGGGTCGCATCACTAAGATGATTGAAGAAGATCTTGCTGATGATCCTTATGCACAAGAGTATTTTTCCAATCTATTAAAGAAAGCAATTGAAAAAACTAAAGAGATGTTTGATGCCCCAGTTAAACAATACATCTTGTTTGCTGACTTTGTGTAACTTCCCAACTTAATATCAACCGATCCAATTAATCTAAACCATTTTCCCATCAACCATTGGTTAACACACTATAACGTTAATTTGAAAAAATAAATTTGTGCAATAAATAAACAAATTTTATTGAAGGTCTGTGTAAATTTATA
>JABSOJ010000445.1 GCA_013216005.1 Alteromonadaceae bacterium
AAAGTACGACAGAAAATGAGAAATGGCTATAAATGTTGTTTTATCTCAGTAAATGTTAAATCACCGAGAATTGCTGTTCATTGAGGGTTTAGCCATTGTTTGAATAAAAAAATGTGATAGACTGAGGATAATCTTATTTATACAGGTGATTTGAATATCTTTAATATTTGAATTTTTTGTTTAAGGAAAAGCAATTTTATTTCGTTAACTGAGGTCTATAGATGTTATTGAAAGTTTATTATTGCTAATACAACTATAATTTTAGGAAGTTGTCATGTTAAAGAAGTGTTCAGTTATTATATTTACGTTGCTCATCAGTTGTTTTGCTTTTGCAGGGGAAAATGAAGCAGCTTCCTCTCCCAAAATAGAATCATTTAATCCAGATTTGATAAAGACCAAGTTAAGTGCTTTATTAGGTTTAGAAATCAAAGGTGTTAATAAAGCACCTATGCAGGGACTTGTTGAAGTGATAACTTCTAAAGGATTGTTTTATACAAGCTATGATGCAGAGTTCCTTATTGAGGGAACGCTATATGGTTTAGGTAAGAGTGTATCAAATTTAACAGAGAATACTTTAGCTAAAATGCGTGTGGATGGCATTAAAGATTTCGAAAAAGATATGATAGTTTATGCTGCTAAAAACGAGAAACATGTCATTAATGTTTTTACCGACATAACTTGTGGATATTGTCGTAAAATGCATAAAGAGATGGATGCTTATAATGATTTAGGCATTACTGTTCGTTATTTGGCATATCCTCGTGCTGGAATTAAAGATAGAAGTGGCGGTTTTACTCCGGGCTTTAAAGATTTACGTTCAATCTGGTGTAATGAAGATCCTAAGACCGCATTGACTAAAGCTAAATTAGGTTCAAGTGTTGCACAACGCGTTTGTGAATCGTCTGTCGCTGAAGAATTCAATTTTGGTCGACAAGTTGGTGTTAATAGCACTCCAACAATTATTACCAGTAATGGCACAATGATGCCAGGTTATCGGAAACCTGCAGATTTAATTAAAATTTTAGAAAGTATGTAGTTGTCAGTTTGGAATTACAGGTAGAGAACTGGTGGCCTATGACGGTTAGTTTATAGTCGTCTGATTATAGCCTTCACTTTATAAATGGCTCTGTTCCATAATACTGTTGTCCCTCGATGAATCCCCTATTTTTAAAGGGTTAGGCGATAAATTGGTTTTTTAACGAGAATTAGTCACAGAGTCCTAGATATAAGGGTTGAGTTTAATTCCATTTGAAGGGACAACAATTATCTACAACAGAGCCTTATAAATACAGATTTAATTATATATTTTAAATGGCAAGTCATTGACTTGCCATTTTTTTTGTTTAGGCTGTTCTCAAAATTTATTTATGAATTTGGTATACCCTTTCGGGTTAATATTTTTATGCAAAAACAAGTTATTCGTCGTCAAACGGTCCTTGATGATCATTTACCCAATACCCTTCATCCTATTATCAAGCAAATATATGCTAGTCGTGGAGTTGTCAGCGAAAAAGAGCTTGAATTAAACGTTAATCAGTTATGTGCTGTAGGGGGGCTAAAAGGCCTTGAACAGGCTTGTGAGTTATTACATCAGGCATTACTTAATAATTCTAAAATTACCATTGTTGGTGATTTTGATGCCGACGGGGCAACGAGTACGGCGTTGATGATGGAAGCTTTGACTGCGGTAGGTAGCTATAATCACAATTTTTTAGTACCCAATCGTTTTGAATACGGTTATGGATTGACACCTGAAATTGTTGATATTGCCTTTGCTCAAGGTGCGCAAGTTATAGTGACGGTAGATAACGGCATTAGTTGTCTTGCAGGCGTTAAACATGCTAAATCACTCGGTTTGACAGTGATTGTTACTGATCATCATTTACCCGGTAAAGAACTCCCGCCTGCGGATGCCATTGTTAATCCAAACCAGCATGGTTGTGACTTTCCCAGTAAGTCTTTAGCGGGTGTTGGTGTCGCTTTTTATTTAATGCTGTCGCTGAGAAAATATTTACGTGAAGTCAATTGGTTTCAAGAGAAAGGTTTTGCAGAGCCTAATATTGCTCAGCTGCTTGATTTAGTCGCACTAGGCACTGTTGCTGATGTCGTTTCTTTAGATGCGAATAATCGAATTTTAGTTGAGCAAGGCTTAAAACGTATCCGAGCCGGACAAACTCGTCCGGGAATTCAAGCCTTGATAGAAATTTCCGGCAAAAACCAGCAAAGATTAGTGGCCAGCGATTTTGGTTTTGCGCTCGGACCCAGAATTAATGCTGCAGGTCGTTTGGATGATATGTCATATGGCATAAATTGTTTATTAGCGACTGATATTTCCAGTGCAAGAGCCATGGCGGCAGAATTAGATGATCTTAATAAAGCACGCCGTGAAATTGAACAAGGTATGCAACAAGAAGCTGAAGGTGTGCTGAAACAGCTTAATTTTGATGATACTAATTTACCCAATGCGATAGCCTTGTATCAAAAAGACTGGCATCAAGGGGTTATTGGTATTGTTGCAGGTCGATTAAAGGAAAAATTCCACCGCCCAAGCATAGTCTTTGCACTAGCTAAAGAAAGTGATTCGGTTGATGAAAATGTTAACGAAGAAAAAGATGCTTTACCCGAGATTGAAATTAAAGGCTCTGCACGTTCAATTCCGGGATTACACATCCGTGATTTACTTGAACATATCGACAGCCAACATCCCGGAATTATCCTTAAATTTGGTGGTCACGCTATGGCCGCGGGATTATCTATTTATCAACATAACTTTGATAAATTCCAAGCTTTGTTCAATGAATTGGCTGGACTTTGGATCAAAGAGGAAGATTTTAATGGCGTGATCGTATCTGACGGCGATTTATCCGTTAATGAAATGACCATGGATTTTGCCGAGCAAATAAGGGCAGCAGGGCCGTGGGGACAAAATTTTGCAGAACCGCTTTTTGATGATGAATTTACGCTTGTTCAACAACGTATTGTTGGTGAAAAACACTTAAAAATAGTGGTACAAAAAAACCAGCAAGTTTTTGATGGTATCGCTTTTAATGTTGATGTTAAAGCATGGCCAAATGCCAAAGCTGAGCAAGTACATCTGGCTTATCGATTAGATGTAAATGAATTTCGTGGTAAACGGAATCTACAATTGATGGTTGAGAGCATTACTTTAGCTAAGATCGGTGTTTAATCATTTATAACTATTATTTGTAACTAACAGAATACTTGCAACTTTATATAATTAGTGTCCGTCCAGAAACAGGGTTGTAGCGGGGGCGATCCAGTGGCGTTTATATTTGTACCAGTGGGACGTCCGCAGTAAACATCCGTTTCTGGATGGGCACTAATTACGTTCTTGCTGTGTTGCGGGGGTGAGATTGTATCCTGCTTCAAAAGTTGAATAGCTGACGCCAATAGTTTGCAAAGAATAATTCCCAGAAAATTTTTTAACGTCAGATTTAGCTTGAATGGGAGCTCTACCCTAGGCTGTCGAAATATGACCATTTTCAACCAATTTACCGTTTATATTTTTGGCTTTTTTAATATTGTTGGAA
>JABSOJ010000446.1 GCA_013216005.1 Alteromonadaceae bacterium
TAGGTTTGAACTCATGTAAATTAACAGAAAACATTGTTGAACTGTAACCCTAATTTAGCCTATATGGTCAGTGCCCTCATTGAACTCAATAATGTTATCGGAAAGTGCTAAGTATTAAGGTCAATAAGCAATTTCTGGTAATGTTAATAGTTAATTTCATCTTGTATTTATCCTTGTAGAATAATTGTTTATTGTAAATAGGCGTTTTAAACTGAAAAATGAATTTAACATGTGTTTAATGTATTTGAAGTAAAGGGTGGATGTACGGATTTTATAGTAAGATAACTCGCAACTTGGGTTAAGTAACTTAAATAACCGGTGTTAGCTCCCTCTGTCAGAATGGTTGCAACACTTGTGTTCTGTTTTCAAAATATATGGAATTAATGCGCCAACTATTTAAAACGCTAAACTTATTTAGAACTAAGATATATCTATTAAATCACTGATTTAAATATACGGTAGAGCATCACAAATGTAACAATGATATACTTTTTGAAATAAATGAAATAGCAAAGAAATATGAAAGTTCTTCTTTATAATGATTTAAATGATAAAAAGATAATAGGTTTCAGTAAATTTAAAAAATCGATTGAAAATAATAACTTTCATCAGGCTGATGTAAAAAAAATATCAGACAATTTATATCGCGCCAAATTATCGAAGACAGCTCGTTTGCTATTTTCTGTTTATCAATATCAGCAACAAACATACTGTTTAGTGCTAGAATATTTACCTAACCATGAATATGAAAAGTCGCGTTTTTTAACTGGCGTATCTCATATTGATGAAGATAAAATACCTGATATTAAAATAGAAAGCATAACAGCACAGCCTGCTGTATATATAAATAATGAACAACCACACTTTTATTATTTAGATAAAGTAATTTCCTTTGATGAGCAACAACAAGCTATTTTTAATACTCCAGCACCCGTTGTGATCATAGGCTCGGCTGGTAGTGGTAAAACGGCCCTGATGCTTGAAAAAATGAAACAGGCAGTCGGCGATATTCTTTATGTAAGTCATTCTTCATTTTTAGTCAAAAATGCACGTAACCTCTATTATGCCAATGGTTATCAAAATGACGATCAGGAAGAGGTTGATTTTTTATCCTTCCGTGAATATCTGGAAACAATTGCAGTACCTGAAGGGCGTGAAATAAACCGTAAAGATTTTGAGCTTTGGTTTAACAAACAAACCCAAAAAGGTTTGGTGGCACATAAATTATTTGAAGAATTTAAAGGGGCATTAACCGGACCGAATGTTGACTCCCCTTGGTTATCCCGACAAGATTATCTAGCTTTGGGTATTCGTCAGTCATTATTCTCGATTGACTACCGAAATAATGTTTATGACATCTTTGAGAAATACTTAGTTTATATGCAACAACATTCTTTTTATGATAGCAACATTGTCAGCCAGCAATATCTGAATAAAGTAAAACAAAAATATGATTTTGTAGTTGTCGATGAAGTACAAGATATAACCAATACACAATTGATGTTGATCTTTAAATCTTTATATCAGCCAGGTGAATTTATATTGTGTGGCGACGCTAATCAAATTGTTCATCCAAACTTTTTTTCCTGGTCTAAAGTTAAGAGTTTATTCTTCAATAAAAAGGAATTGAATACCGCAGATCAGACACTTAAAATTTTAACGGTCAATTATCGAAATTCACCATTAATTACGGCTGTAGCAAACCGCATTTTAAAACTAAAACATGCACGATTTGGTTCTGTTGACAAAGAAAGTAACTTTTTAGTACAAAGTATTGGAGACAAAACTGGACAATTGCAATTATTGGCTGATAATGAAAACGTTCGTAAACAACTTGATATCAGCACTGCACGATCCACTAAATTTGCTGTACTGGTCATGCATCCTGAACAAAAAGCAGAAGCAGAACGTATTTTCAGTACTCCTTTAATCTTTTCAATTCAAGAAGCTAAAGGATTAGAATACGACAGCATTATTTTATTCAACTTTATTCACAACGAACAACAAATATTCAATGAAATAGCCCAAGGGGTGCAAGCTAGTGACCTAGGCACAGACCAGCTTAAATTTTCCAGAGCCAAAAATAAAACGGATAAATCACTCGAAACCTATAAATTTTACATAAATTCTCTCTATGTAGCGGTAACCCGTTCGGTATCTAACCTATATATAGTTGAGTCAGAACTTAAACACCCACTGATGTCATTATTAGATTTATCTAATTTTACTGGTGAACTTAATATACAAAAACAAGAATCATCAACAGAAGAATGGCAACAAGAGGCACATAAATTAGAACTGCAGGGTAAACAAGAACAAGCCGAAAATATACGCAAACGAATATTAAAAGAGGTAAAAGTACCTTGGCCAATATTGAAAGATGAATTATTAACAGAATTAACCGAAAAAGCGATAAACCAAAAAAACAAAAAGTCCTCGTTACAATTATTTGAATATAGCTTGATATATCAGCATCAAACAAATCTAAATAAGCTTGAAGATGCAGGTTTTAATCCTGCTATTAAAGCACGTAAAGATAAAGTGAAGGCCATTAAGTCAATTTATAAAAATCACTTTATGTTATACGATCTAAAACAACCAAACGGTATATTAAGAGAAGTGGATAAATACGGTGTTGATCATCGAACTTTATTCAATTTAACCCCTTTAATGACCGCAAGCTACATTAATAATATCGACTTAATTAAAGTTATAAGTGAACGAGGTCCAGATAAAACTCTTGTTGCTAATCACGGCTTAAATGCTTGGCAAATGTTGTTGAGTCGCATTTTATTAGAACCGAACAAGATTAAAAACATCACTGAATCCTATCATTTATTAGCACCTGACTCATTATCCATTCAGGTTGATGGCCGATTAGAGAAATTAGATGATAATACTATGTTTGGCTTTTTAGTTAATGTGTTTTTCAGCCTTTGGTATGGTTACCTACCAGGAAAAATTGCTTTTGACGATGGGATCACCGCAGCCAATTTATATAAAATGTTAGCGCAATTACCCGACGCTGTGCTATCCCCCATAAAGAAAAAACAAAGCTATATCAGCCGCTACCTTTCCGTAAATGAAGTAAGTAAAAGTACAGGGCGTAACCGAAAATTATTTAAACGTATCAAGCGAGGGCATTATATTCTAAACCCAGAATTACAAATCAGATTGGGAGATATCTGGCATAACTTACATGATTTATTAAGTTTTGAGGGATGGGAACATCAAATGGAAATAAGGCAATCATGGATGGATGATAATGAATGGAAAAATCGAAATGAGTATTTTGATAATAATATACAACGATTCAAACAGCATGGAATTTAAAATAACTCCACTTTATACTCAAACTACTCAAAATGCAGTTTGGGTATTTGACCGAACAATAGCATACAATTTTCGTCGTGCCTTTTAATTAATAGGCCCTGAGCAGTTTCAAGTTTGCTTTTTCTAATACGGCAGGGTTCGGCTAGGCTGTCGAAAACTCGTGCTTTTGGGGATATTCAATTTACCAGTTTTTGACTTTACAAAGTATGATGTTTA
>JABSOJ010000447.1 GCA_013216005.1 Alteromonadaceae bacterium
CAAACTAAAATTATTTTGATGACTAATTTTAAAGTTCAGATGAAAAAACATCCGTTTATGGATGGGCACTAGTTAGTCTCACTATTTTCAACCCCGCAAGTTATTAAAACAGATATTAGCAAAACGTTGGTTTTAGCAAGATTTGATACTAGGCTAAGTATAACTGGCTATGTTACTTGATATAATCATTAATACAAATAAAACAAATGATTGTTTATTTATGCAAAATAATCAATACAACACCACGGCGCGGTAAATGGTGTAACAGGCTATTGTCATCAATTATATATTGATGATTACAATTCAATTTTTATTGATTGCGGTTTATTTCAAGGTGCTTAAACTTCGGGCAAGAGCGGTGCTCAATATTTGAGTATTGAATTCGATATTTCAACGGTGCGTGCGTTGATTGTGACTCATTGACATATTGATCATGTTGGTCGCATTCCTTACCTTTTAGCGGCTGGATTTAATGGGCCTATTTTTACGACTCAAGCCTCGGCTAGTTTATTGCCTTTGGTGATTGAAGACGCTTTAAAAGTTGGGGTAACTCGCGATAAAAAATTAATTGCCGCTTGTTTGAAAGTACTCACAAGATCAATAGTGCCGATAGACTACAAAAAAATGGTTTGAATTATCTTTAGTGCAGAGTAAATCAGCGATATCATCCAAAAACAATTCATTAATAACTAATTCACTAGGCGTTAAAGTCAGGTTTCAACCAGCAGGGCATATTCTTGGCTCAGCTTATGTTGAAATTGAAATTAAAATTAAAAACACCGAACAATCACAAAATCAAGAGTAGTATTTTCAGGCAATTTAGGCGCGCCTTATACTCCATTGCTAGCAGCACCTAAAAGCTCTTGTCGGGTTGATACGTTAGTTATAGAATCTACATACGGCGCTAAAACACATGACAGCCGTAAACAATGTAGTGTTAAGTTAAAGTTAGTGATTGAAAAGGCAGTGGCTGATAATTGTGTTGTGCTGATTCCGGCGTTTAGTATTGGTAGAACGCAAGAGTTGTTGTATGAGCTTGAACAAATTATTCATGTCGAATCTATCAAGAATCTAACAAAAAAAACAAAAACAATAAAAGTATTAAACATGAACCAGAACATCATTTAAACAATAACTCCGGGAAACATTATTCTGGTGAATTATTGGAATAATATTGAAGTGATTGTGGATTCGCTGATGGCTGCCAATTTTACCCGGCAATATCAAAAGTTCAAAACAATATGAGATAAAGAAGCGAGAAAAAAATTAAGGCATGATCGCCATCCGTTAGATTTTGACAAGCTTTATACAATTGATAGTCCTCAACAACATTTAGCGACTGTTGATTATCTGGCAAAAAGGAAAAAGCCTGCAATAGTTATTGCTGCAAGTGGAATGTGCAGTGGAGGGCGGATCATAAACTATTTGAAGCGATTTTTTATCTGATGCGACTGCCGATGTGATATTTGTCGGTTATCAAGCTACAGGTACGCCAGGGCGTGATATTCAAAGTATGGATCTAAAGGCGGTTATGGTTATTTAGATCGGCAAAAAATAACGATTAACGCAGGCATTCATACTATTAGTGGTTATTCTGCCCACGCAGATCAAAAAGATTTAGTTAATTTTGTCAAACGAATGAAAGTTAAACCACAGTATATTCGTATTGTTCATGGTGATGAGCGGGCTAAAGCTGCTTTAGCGGATGACTACAGAAGTTTGTTGTCAGATGTTGAAGTTATGATTGGAAAATAAGATTACAGGCTATGTTGTTATGTGGTTGTAGGATGGGTTGGCCAACGGCGTAACCCATCATTTAGAGGTATTCTAACAATTTACATCTAACTGTACATCGATGGGTTACGCCTTCGGCTAACCCATCTTACGTTGTTCATCAGCTGGTGTTTTCTCTTTAGCTAGTTAAAAAACACTTAAATAGAAAAGCTGATATTCTTATTAATATTTTCCCGCCATTGTTGTAACGGTTCGTTTTTATCGCCAACAACAATAATGTTTGTATCTTTAAATTTTAACGATTCGCCATTGAGTAGATCGTCAGAAAAAAAGTTACTAAATTCTAAATCACCATTTGCAGGTACAATAAAAATGGTGACAGGGCTAGATTTACCTTGAAAGGTTAAATGTAAGCTTTGTATACCGTCAAACCGACAATATTCAGCGGAAATTAATTTTCCGAACGAAGATGCAAAACTGCCTTTGAAGGACGCCATTTTTTGATTTAATGACGCTAATGTTACCTGAGCATTATCGTTATTCGAAAAATATTGCGCTTCGTGGTTGACGTGTGCAATAGCGTAGTCACCCAAGTTACTGTATGCGCTGGAAACTTGCAGGGTATTAAATGTTATACCAACAGCAAAAGCAACTGATGCGGCAATTGCTAATTGAATTCTACCTTTACGCTTTTGTTGCTGATGACTTGCCATTGTCTGTCGTAAAATTAATTTATTGTATAAATCATCTGGCACAGGTACGTTTAACGCCTGAGCAATTTTATCATCAAGTTTATCAAGCTCTGCGGCAAACTTCTGCTTTGCAGGAGCAGACTCTATTGCCGCAATTATGGCTTCATCTGTGTTTTTTGGATCAGCGTACATGGTACGTCTAAATTGTAAGTCATCCATTGTATTGACCTCGCTGTATCGGCTCTTCATCTATAGCATCTTTAAGTTGATTACGGGCTCTAAACAACCGTGTCATTACGGTGTTTTTATTTAACGATAACATTGTCGAAATTTCATCTCCGCTAAAACCACCAATTATTTGAAGCACCAATGGTTCACGATACTCTTCGGGTAATTGAGCTATTTTTTCTCTTAACCAATGGTTTTCAATTTCTTGCTCCGTGCTAGTTGATAAAGTATCGGTAATTGTCGCTTCTTCATACTCACTCATGTCAAAACGCTTACGTTCAAAACGACGGGCGTTTTCTCGTCTGAGGATGGTTATTAACCAAGACTTAGCCGCTTTTTCATCTTGTAAAGAATCAAGAGCACGCCAAGCACGTAAAAAGGTTTCTTGCACTAGATCTTCTGAAACGTGTTTATCGTGGGTCAGCCAGTAAGCGTACCGGAATAAATCCCCGTGAAGAGCTTTAACGAGTGCTTCGTATCGTATTTGTTTAGTCGCCATATCAGAGGAGACCAGCGATTGCTCAGATTTATTTCGAAATATTTTTTTTATCATAAAATTTTCTATTTTGAATATTTTGCCGCAGCTGTTTTGTTCGTGCTGACCTACAAAGGTAGTGAATTTGTGGGAATTTTTAAACAGCAATATAAATTGAAATTTAAGTTGCTGTTTAAAAAAGCTTCATTGTCCGAGAGTATAGCACGTCATTGTTTTACTTGTTAAATTTGTGCGTTCTTATGGATTTAATGACAGGGATGGTTGCTGATCTGTGTGTTGTTGTTTTTTATTCAGACGTTGAATGATGCTTTGTAAATTATTTCCTTGCCAGATGTTTTGTTGGTCCTGACTGTTTTTACCGAAATAAAATTGCTGCAATGCATTTACTTCAGTTGAAAA
>JABSOJ010000043.1 GCA_013216005.1 Alteromonadaceae bacterium
CGCTCTGCATAATAAACGTGAGCCATACCCCCTTCAGCAATGTAGCTAATTAAGGTGTAATAACCAATTTTTTGTCCAATTAATTGCTCTCGTTTAAAATCCCCTTCTATGAACTTTTTAACAGTATGTGACCATATGTTGGCTGAAATGTCAGGATCAGTACAAATATTTATGGTATTGAGGACATTAGTTTTCATTTCCTCGTTATCACCACACAATTCGTTAAGTTTATCTTGTCTTAAACGTGGAGGTAATTTTTCAACCTCATTCCAGATTTGATAAAAGCTTGAATTAGACATTTGCATCAACTATTTTTAGTTTATTCATTAAATGATTATGAGCAAATTCAATGTAACGCCATACGGTACGCTCACTAATATCATTTAGTAAGGTTTGAATTTTTGCAATATCAAATCCCCACAAATGGTAGAATGAAAAGGCTAACGCCTGATCTCTGTCTGTTTCTTCTAAGTCATCAAGTAATCGTTTAAACTCAAAAAATTCTTGTGAATTATCTAAGCATTCATCTTCAGCGAATAATACGTCATTACAATTATGAGCTAATATTCTATCGCCTAAACCATGTCGTGAAGTGGTTAACTTTCTTACTTCGTCAACTATCGCACTGTAGACCATTTTTCTCAGTAAAATATAAAAATCGTTAACGGACTCGATATAACTATTTTGTTTTTCTATCAATTTTAATGAAACTGTTTGTGAGATATCTTCAGGGCAAAATAATATAATAGGGGTTGGCACGACTTTATTATTGTTTGAATATTCTAATTCTGAGAATTTTTGAATTAAAGGCTGAAGCAATGTAATTACTTTATTTTGTGCGCTAGTTTCGCCTAAGTTCCAGCTTTTTAGTAAGCCATTTAAACTATCTTCATCGTTTGTATTAAGCATGGTCCGTCTCTAAAAAGGAAAAAAGTTGTTCAGCGGTTAAAACAGTGAGTTTTTTTGTTTCTCGCAGCGTGTCGATCCAGATTTGATTTTTTTTACAAATGACCTTTTCGCTATTAGTGTGTCCGTGCACGACAATATCGATATTTTGAACAGATTCAGAAAGCTCTAGTGGGCGATGATATTTTTCTAGGGACCATACACATAAGCTTTTTTCTTTATCTGTAAGGGATTTATTGCGTATTTGTTGCCAGTCGTCGGGTGCTTCCGCATGCGTTACGCCAATAGTGCCTAAGCGAGTTTCTACGGTCATTGCAAAATTTATTTTTGATAAAAGAACAGCGACTAAAAATTCTAATTTTCTTGGCTCTGCATCGTAATCAAGTAACCATTCACCACCAACTTTTTTTAATTGGTTGATAATAGAGGGATCATCAAGCAGACATAACATCATTTCGTCATGATTACCTAGAGCAGAATGGATATATTTTTTTAATAATAATTCGATACATTCAGCAGAGTTTGGACCACGATTGATAATATCGCCAACCAAAAACACCCGATCACCATTATGTTCATTAAAACCAGCTCGTGAAAGCGAGTCTAATAGTAATTGATAATGTCCATGTATATCACCGACAAAAAAGTCGGTGCCAATTTTATTAATTGAAAAATGTTGATGGGGCTTGATCCGTTGACTAAACATAATGCATTGATAAGGTATCAAAAAGTTATGGGGTTAATATACATTAAAAGAGAATACGAAAAAAGCGGTAATAGATACCGCGTTTTTTTGAATACGAATGTTTAAATTAAACCTTAACTTTCGGGTCGTGAACGCTTACCAGTATAGGTTTTACACTTTTTTAAATTTTAATTTTACCCGAATGGGAGCCAATTCTAATTTTACCGGAATGGGAGCCAATTCTAATTTTACCGGAATGGGAGCCAATTCTAATTTTACCGGAATGGGTTCCAATTCTAATTCCGCCGATATGACCGACAATACTATTAATAATTTGTTGACCTGGAATGGTATCATTATTTTCAGGCGTTTCTACCGCTACGGGTGATAATGATAATGCAAATCCCATAATTGTGCTTAACATGTGTATTACCTATAAGTGTCAATTTTTTGTTAGACACTTGATAGAGCAATTTTTGAGCCATTGTTTTTTTTGTTAATAATTATTGTTTTTGGATTTAGCTTTTAATTTTTACCACCTGTATTTGGTTATATTCGCCGCGATAACCATCAAGTCTTGCATCGTGAATGGCTGTTGTTTTGGCTATCCCTTCTGTTTTTGCATAAATAACCTCCTGAAAAGCCGGGCCTTCTTTGAATGGTATGGTCACTTTAAATTTAAATAGTGTTTTAGTGAATAAAGCATATGCTTTTTTCATTGCTGCCACTTTACCAGAGGCATATAAATCGTATACGGTTGTTGTTTTTTCTAATTTAACCAGAACTTCCCAGTGATTATTATCTTTTAACTGTTTGGCGTTAAGATGGGGCTTAGGCGGTTTGGTGTTCTTGATTATAGGTATTTCTTTTGTGGTAGGTTCTTTTTGTTTTTTTGGTTCGTCTGTTTCTATAATTCCTTCTTCGCCCTGAGTCGTTAACGGTTCGCCCGGTAAGGCGAGTTCACCGATAAAATCTAGATACTTTTTAATGGTTCCTCTGAAACTACTAGTACCAGTAACTAAGCTTGATTGTGTTAATTTAATATATGGATTTTTTTCTATCTTATTTTTAACCCAATTATGAATTTTTATTGCTGCATCGCCATATGATAAAGAATTCATATCATTATCGAGTTCACAAAGAGATAGCCAACGTTTGTTTATTATGGCTTTTGATACATAATCATTTGAAAAATTGTTAAGTTTAAATGGTTTATAGTGTACTTGTGCATCAGTATTAATGTGACAAAATAGTTCAAAAAAGAAAATATCTTCATCTTTATTTTTCCATCGCAAGTCATTTAAATACCAACGCTGGTGACATATACGACCATAAATACCCCGTGTATCCTTACTAACACGTTTTTTATCACCAAAAAAATCTTTTGTAAAAGCACTTAATTCAGGTGATATCTTGCCTTTAATTATTTCATTGGTATTAAAATGTTCTCTTGGATCACTTTCAGTTATTATTTTTTGTGTAACAGCATTATTTCTTAGTATATCTAATGCGGATACAACAATTTCACTATCTATTAAGGCATAAATTAAATTTTCATCATTATTATTATTACGCTTTTTTGCTGTACCAGTGTAAATTAAACCGTTTTTGCCTTTGGTTTTAAAATCACCTGTAAAGACTATTTCAATTAAACGTCTACCCGTTGCAGCACATAATGCAAAAATCAGTGGCGCAATGCCGCTTACAGAGTCATTAAAATACATGTTTGGGTTTTCTAATATGGTGGTAATTTGATCCATATATTTAGGATAATCAACGAATACAACATTATTTTTCTTTTTTGTTAACCGAGTTTCTTTATCTTTATTAAAATGTGCAGAATCTTTGTTTGATATTTTTAAACTAACAACAAGTTCATGATCAATTTTTATAGCTTTTAATTCATCGTATAAGGAGGTGGATTCATTAATTGTTTTAATAAGCTCAACTTTAGCATTGAGCATGTTATTTTTTTTATCAAGATTATTAATATAATATGCATAAGTAGGATATTTTTCGGCTAAATTTTTTATTTTGGCTTTAATTGTTCGTTTATTAAAATCTAATTGGTCAAGCTCTTTTCTAAGATCGTCAGTACAAAGTAATATTTCAAGTAAACTATTTCTAATAGTCCTTGCTTCGTCAGGTGTTTTTACATCGTTTAATTTCGCTAATAAATCACTATGTCGGTTATATTTTTTTATTATGCGACTTAATTCGCTTTCAAATCTATGATGTAGACCTGTTATTTTTTTTATAGCATCTCTTGTTTTTGATAAGTAGCTTCTAGCTGTTTTTAAAGTGAGTTTATCCTCAACATCTCGACGGCCATCACGATATAATTTCGTAAGGAATCTTCTTGCAAGAGCTTGGAAAAGCTTGGTTTTAACGTGTTGTTTCTTATCTAACAGATCAATTTCTTTGTACTCTAAAATAAGAAATTCTATTATCTCTTGTAAATTAATTTTGCGCTTTGGCATAGTTACACATCATTTTTTATGATACTTAATCATACATAGTAGCAAATATACACAAAATAGCAACAATCAATCATACATAGTCTTAATAATATATAGTAATCACACAAAGCATACATAGTCATAAGTACAAGCATACATAGTCATAAGTATAAATATAAGCACCACTATGTATGATTCAAACCACACCTATAATTATAGGTGTGGTTTGAATCATACATAGTGGTGCTTATATTTATACTTATGACTATGTATGCTTGTACTTATGACTATGTATGCTTTGTGTGATTACTATATATTATTAAGACTATGTATGATTGATTGTTGCTATTTTGTGTATATTTGCTACTATGTATGATTAAGTATCATAAAAAATGATGTGTAACTATGCCAAAGCGCAAAATTAATTTACAAGAGATAATAGAATTTCTTATTTTAGAGTACAAAGAAATTGATCTGTTAGATAAGAAACAACACGTTAAAACCAAGCTTTTCCAAGCTCTTGCAAGAAGATTCCTTACGAAATTATATCGTGATGGCCGTCGAGATGTTGAGGATAAACTCACTTTAAAAACAGCTAGAAGCTACTTATCAAAAACAAGAGATGCTATAAAAAAAATAACAGGTCTACATCATAGATTTGAAAGCGAATTAAGTCGCATAATAAAAAAATATAACCGACATAGTGATTTATTAGCGAAATTAAACGATGTAAAAACACCTGACGAAGCAAGGACTATTAGAAATAGTTTACTTGAAATATTACTTTGTACTGACGATCTTAGAAAAGAGCTTGACCAATTAGATTTTAATAAACGAACAATTAAAGCCAAAATAAAAAATTTAGCCGAAAAATATCCTACTTATGCATATTATATTAATAATCTTGATAAAAAAAATAACATGCTCAATGCTAAAGTTGAGCTTATTAAAACAATTAATGAATCCACCTCCTTATACGATGAATTAAAAGCTATAAAAATTGATCATGAACTTGTTGTTAGTTTAAAAATATCAAACAAAGATTCTGCACATTTTAATAAAGATAAAGAAACTCGGTTAACAAAAAAGAAAAATAATGTTGTATTCGTTGATTATCCTAAATATATGGATCAAATTACCACCATATTAGAAAACCCAAACATGTATTTTAATGACTCTGTAAGCGGCATTGCGCCACTGATTTTTGCATTATGTGCTGCAACGGGTAGACGTTTAATTGAAATAGTCTTTACAGGTGATTTTAAAACCAAAGGCAAAAACGGTTTAATTTACACTGGTACAGCAAAAAAGCGTAATAATAATAATGATGAAAATTTAATTTATGCCTTAATAGATAGTGAAATTGTTGTATCCGCATTAGATATACTAAGAAATAATGCTGTTACACAAAAAATAATAACTGAAAGTGATCCAAGAGAACATTTTAATACCAATGAAATAATTAAAGGCAAGATATCACCTGAATTAAGTGCTTTTACAAAAGATTTTTTTGGTGATAAAAAACGTGTTAGTAAGGATACACGGGGTATTTATGGTCGTATATGTCACCAGCGTTGGTATTTAAATGACTTGCGATGGAAAAATAAAGATGAAGATATTTTCTTTTTTGAACTATTTTGTCACATTAATACTGATGCACAAGTACACTATAAACCATTTAAACTTAACAATTTTTCAAATGATTATGTATCAAAAGCCATAATAAACAAACGTTGGCTATCTCTTTGTGAACTCGATAATGATATGAATTCTTTATCATATGGCGATGCAGCAATAAAAATTCATAATTGGGTTAAAAATAAGATAGAAAAAAATCCATATATTAAATTAACACAATCAAGCTTAGTTACTGGTACTAGTAGTTTCAGAGGAACCATTAAAAAGTATCTAGATTTTATCGGTGAACTCGCCTTACCGGGCGAACCGTTAACGACTCAGGGCGAAGAAGGAATTATAGAAACAGACGAACCAAAAAAACAAAAAGAACCTACCACAAAAGAAATACCTATAATCAAGAACACCAAACCGCCTAAGCCCCATCTTAACGCCAAACAGTTAAAAGATAATAATCACTGGGAAGTTCTGGTTAAATTAGAAAAAACAACAACCGTATACGATTTATATGCCTCTGGTAAAGTGGCAGCAATGAAAAAAGCATATGCTTTATTCACTAAAACACTATTTAAATTTAAAGTGACCATACCATTCAAAGAAGGCCCGGCTTTTCAGGAGGTTATTTATGCAAAAACAGAAGGGATAGCCAAAACAACAGCCATTCACGATGCAAGACTTGATGGTTATCGCGGCGAATATAACCAAATACAGGTGGTAAAAATTAAAAGCTAAATCCAAAAACAATAATTATTAACAAAAAAAACAATGGCTCAAAAATTGCTCTATCAAGTGTCTAACAAAAAATTGACACTTATAGGTAATACACATGTTAAGCACAATTATGGGATTTGCATTATCATTATCACCCGTAGCGGTAGAAACGCCTGAAAATAATGATACCATTCCAGGTCAACAAATTATTAATAGTATTGTCGGTCATATCGGCGGAATTAGAATTGGAACCCATTCCGGTAAAATTAGAATTGGCTCCCATTCCGGTAAAATTAGAATTGGCTCCCATTCCGGTAAAATTAGAATTGGCTCCCATTCGGGTAAAATTAAAATTTAAAAAAGTGTAAAACCTATACTGGTAAGCGTTCACGACCCGAAAGTTAAGGTTTAATTTAAACATTCGTATTCAAAAAAACGCGGTATCTATTACCGCTTTTTTCGTATTCTCTTTTAATGTATATTAACCCCATAACTTTTTGATACCTTATCAATGCATTATGTTTAGTCAACGGATCAAGCCCCATCAACATTTTTCAATTAATAAAATTGGCACCGACTTTTTTGTCGGTGATATACATGGACATTATCAATTACTATTAGACTCGCTTTCACGAGCTGGTTTTAATGAACATAATGGTGATCGGGTGTTTTTGGTTGGCGATATTATCAATCGTGGTCCAAACTCTGCTGAATGTATCGAATTATTATTAAAAAAATATATCCATTCTGCTCTAGGTAATCATGACGAAATGATGTTATGTCTGCTTGATGATCCCTCTATTATCAACCAATTAAAAAAAGTTGGTGGTGAATGGTTACTTGATTAC
This sequence comes from Alteromonadaceae bacterium, assembly GCA_013216005.1. GTDB lineage: Bacteria > Pseudomonadota > Gammaproteobacteria > Enterobacterales > Alteromonadaceae > JABSOI01. The sequence goes on from JABSOJ010000043.1 coordinate 7,245, forward strand.
GATGCAGAGCCAAGAAAATTAGAATTTTTAGTCGCTGTTCTTTTATCAAAAATAAATTTTGCAATGACCGTAGAAACTCGCTTAGGCACTATTGGCGTAACGCATGCGGAAGCACCCGACGACTGGCAACAAATACGCAATAAATCCCTTACAGATAAAGAAAAAAGCTTATGTGTATGGTCCCTAGAAAAATATCATCGCCCACTAGAGCTTTCTGAATCTGTTCAAAATATCGATATTGTCGTGCACGGACACACTAATAGCGAAAAGGTCATTTGTAAAAAAAATCAAATCTGGATCGACACGCTGCGAGAAACAAAAAAACTCACTGTTTTAACCGCTGAACAACTTTTTTCCTTTTTAGAGACGGACCATGCTTAATACAAACGATGAAGATAGTTTAAATGGCTTACTAAAAAGCTGGAACTTAGGCGAAACTAGCGCACAAAATAAAGTAATTACATTGCTTCAGCCTTTAATTCAAAAATTCTCAGAATTAGAATATTCAAACAATAATAAAGTCGTGCCAACCCCTATTATATTATTTTGCCCTGAAGATATCTCACAAACAGTTTCATTAAAATTGATAGAAAAACAAAATAGTTATATCGAGTCCGTTAACGATTTTTATATTTTACTGAGAAAAATGGTCTACAGTGCGATAGTTGACGAAGTAAGAAAGTTAACCACTTCACGACATGGTTTAGGCGATAGAATATTAGCTCATAATTGTAATGACGTATTATTCGCTGAAGATGAATGCTTAGATAATTCACAAGAATTTTTTGAGTTTAAACGATTACTTGATGACTTAGAAGAAACAGACAGAGATCAGGCGTTAGCCTTTTCATTCTACCATTTGTGGGGATTTGATATTGCAAAAATTCAAACCTTACTAAATGATATTAGTGAGCGTACCGTATGGCGTTACATTGAATTTGCTCATAATCATTTAATGAATAAACTAAAAATAGTTGATGCAAATGTCTAATTCAAGCTTTTATCAAATCTGGAATGAGGTTGAAAAATTACCTCCACGTTTAAGACAAGATAAACTTAACGAATTGTGTGGTGATAACGAGGAAATGAAAACTAATGTCCTCAATACCATAAATATTTGTACTGATCCTGACATTTCAGCCAACATATGGTCACATACTGTTAAAAAGTTCATAGAAGGGGATTTTAAACGAGAGCAATTAATTGGACAAAAAATTGGTTATTACACCTTAATTAGCTACATTGCTGAAGGGGGTATGGCTCACGTTTATTATGCAGAGCGTCATGATAATGTATTAAAAAACCAAACCGCCGCTATTAAGGTGATTAAACCCCATCTAATTAATATATTGGATTACGACTTAATCGACCGTGAAGCCAATATCATGGCGCAACTCGATTATAAATATATAACCAAAGTATTTGACGCTGGCGTTATTCAATATAATGCGCTGAAACTTCCCTGTTATGTAATGAGCTTTATCGAAGGACGTGACATTGCCGCACATCATTTTTCAACCTGTATACCTCTCGATAGGCGTTTAGATTGCATTTTAAAAGTCTGTAAAGCCTTAAATATATCTCATTCAAATAAACGACAAATTATTCATTCTGATATTAAACCCGCCAATATTTTAATGAATTTAAATGGTGATCCCAAACTTTGTGATTTTAGTATTGCCCAACGAGCCCACTCGGTAGCAAAAAAAAATAATACAAAATATGCGGAAGCCTTTAGTACTGATTATTCATGTCCTGAACTTAAAAAAGGCCAAAAGTTAACCGTTGCTTCAGATATTTACTCACTCGGTTTAGTGCTGTATCAAATTATTACCGATATAACGCCCCCTTTTGATATAAAAAATAATTTACCCAGTAAAAATATACCGTTTGTTCCTGGCAATGATAAATATAACCGCTGGTTACCTGAATTAGATGCCATTATTCTAAAAGCAACAGACAAAGACCCCAAAAAACGTTTTCATTCAATAAAAGAATTTTCAAATGAATTACATAATTTTTTAACCTTTAAAAAAATAGACTGTTATAACGGGCATTTTAAATACGACCTCTATAAATATCTTTTTTTACACCCTGTACATGCAACATTTGGGGTTGTCGGTGCTGCAAGTATTCTATCCTTTTTCGTTATTGCGATTGTTTCATCCTCTTGGGTATTGCAACAATCAACCGACAGTAAACTAATGGTTGAGTTAGCCGAGAATTACGCCAAAGCTATCGTTAATAATAATGATTACAGTCGCAAAGCGATACGTAATGGCTTCGATATTATAAAAACCTATAACGATGCATCTCCAAAGCTTATTTATCAACACAGCATGGCTTTAGCAAAAATGGCTGTTAAACATGGTGGTATTACTCATTACAATGCCATTCAAGCCTATGAAACAGCCCTTTCTGTAGCAAACCCAAAAGACATAGCCTTAACAACCGCTTTAATGGCAAAAAGCTATCTAGCCATTAATAATGAAAAAACAGCAATGGCTATTATTGATCCCTTACTTAATTCTTTTGCTAAAAATGGTTTTACGAATATCAGTGAAGCACATGCCTTTTTAGAAATATTTGAAAGTGATGTTAAATATATTTCTAATAATTTTGATGATCATAGATCAGATTTAGAATTATTAAAATATATAGAAAAACAATACGGTGAATTACTTACTGATAGCTACAAGTCACTAAACCAGTATTACCAAGCAATTGAATTATTTTATAACTTAGAAGGTGGAAATATTAGCATCAGCGATGGTGTTTTAGCTGAATATTATAAAAAACACATGCGCCCGTCATTACTGCAAGCAAAAGAATTAATAAATCTTTCATTAGCAACCATTGATAAATATGAAGATAATAAAAATTATCGAACCATTGCCACTAACAATTTTAAAGCACGTATCTTATATGAATTGCAAAATTACCGTAAAGCAACACAGCTAGCCAAAAGTTCAACAAGCGCTGCAATAAAATTTCTTGATATTGATAATTCCCTTATACAAAAAAGCTGGCGTAATCAATATGCTGTTTTACGTTATTTAGATTTACCCGCAGCCACTCAAAGCATCGCAAACGCGGTTACTGCCAGTGGATTCTCTTATTATTATAATGATACGGGTATGCTTAATACTTATTTACTCGGTATGAGTTATTTATACCAAGGCGATATCATTAATACGCAAAAACAAATTGATTTGGGTAATACATATTTTGAAAAATACCAACTTAATTCTGATCTGCGAGGTTTTACAGGATTAGATTCTTATTACTCGTTATTATTGAATTATCTTGAATTCACAGGTTTTAATCGTGAAAACTATTTATTTAAATCAATCGTAAATAACTTATTTTTAGTACAAAAAAAAATAATCAAAGACTATCCTGATTACATCAATGATTATGAAATCAAGATGGTGAAATTATATAAAATATTTTCTGAAAAAAATGATACTGAAGTCATTACAACTATGAGTAATGTTATTACTGCAAGAAATAAATTAAATACATTTCAAGCCGATAATAATTCAAGAATGCTGCTTAATATGGCGCTAATTATTTCTCAAATAAAAAACAACGAAGAACAGACGCTTGAATTAATTAACATGGCAGAACCATCACTTGTTTGGAGTGATTTAGAAAAAACACACTCACCCGATAAAATGCTTATATATCTACAATTAGCCCAAATATATCAAGCCAACAACAAAACCGAAAAATATCATAAAGCCATGAAAGAAGCCAAAATGGTATATCGCACCCATTACGACACCCTAAAAAATAGTTTTTATGCCCCAATGTTTGAGCAAAACTTTAAATTAAATTAAGTTTAAATAATAACCAATAAAAAATTAATTTACACTTTTTTTACAACTGGTGACAGTAAACCCCTTGTTTTTTCGTGTATAGACTAAAAATCAAACCTCGCTATTATTTCCGTCATATTTTGTATTATTGAATAAGAAAGGATTTTCGTGGATAGCACAGAGGAATTATTAATAAACATAAAAAAGGCCAGCGCACGTTGTCCTAAAGAATTAGCAAGTATATTAGAAATAGAAGAAGAAGTTCTCATAACAGCAACAGACGCACTAGCTGGCCCTACAGTAGACGATTTAAAAGAAAAGTTAGTCCAAGCTATGCTATTTAATGCAAAGCTTTTAGATGAGGCTCTTGGGCCTGATGGCGCTATGCATCAACTGATTGATGAAAACTTAGCCTTCGTGATTAAAAATATGAATTAAAACTCGTTACCTATCAAGTAAAAATCATTAAAAAGAAAATACCACCAAAGGTAATCATGTATATTATAGCTACAATACTAACAATTTTAATTGATTAGTTTGTTCATGATTCTGTAAATCTAAACTTATACAATAAAACCGCTAAATTAAGCACTAGCATTTTTTAGCTGTTTTATATTAACTATATTTTTCAAAAAATCTGAAACTTTTACAAACTCACACGTCTTATATAAAAATACAGAACGACCACCTGAATAAATAATGTCTGATTCTTTTAACCCCTTTATGCAAGAATTTTTAATTTTATATAATGAGCGTTCTTGCCAATAAGAACGGACTAACATCAAATTCAACACCATCATCATAAAAATCAAAATATAATCACTACCAAAATCTGATAAAAAAAGCATAAACCAAAACCAAGACAACAACTGCTTACTAAAAAACTTACTGGCCTTTCTTTCATTTCTTTCAATATCGTCAATTTGATTTATAAAATCTTTGATCTTCTCAGCATCATTAAATTGATACATCACTACTTCCTACCTTATGCCTGAAATTTGGACGGATCTATCTTGTAATTTGGAAGGTACTAGCCAGCCATTCGATCAATTTCTGCAAAAAACTGTTTGATTTCTACGTTCTCTTTATCAAATTCGTGCTTATCACATTCTTTATGTAAATAGCTGATGGCAAGTTCAGTGTCATCATGAAAAATTTCAACTATTTGACGCGTTCTTGTTTGAACTTCTTTCCATATTTTAGCGTTAGTTTCAGCAGATATAGTAGATTCATTAAGTAAATACCCCCCCAATCTGCTGAAATCGATGTGATCACAGAAAGCTTGTTTTTCTCTAAGAATAGAAACATTAATTTCGTAATCATTAACCTTTTTAGCGCGATGATAGTTATCTTTTCTTTTTAATAACTTTAAGCCCATTAATTTAAAGATTGATTGAACATCTTTCATTGGAGTTTTAGGGAAAGGAAAATTATCTTTGCCATTAATTAATTTGTAATACTTGCCAAATTTGGCAGGCACAATACCTAATTGACTAAAAACATAACGGTGTTCTATTACCCGCTCTATGATTTCAGTTGCTTGATGTTGGGTAAGTAGTTTTTGACCCGTTAAATCAATGCCCTCAAAAATCAGTTGATAAGCCCAGACTTTGGCTTTGCTAAATTCCCGATGGTATAAATGTTCAATGTTTTCTTTTTCTTTAAAAGCCGTGTTATTGAAACAAGCAGCGAAACGGCGCATTTCGACCATGACTTGACCGCCATCAAATATTTCAATATCTTTTTTTGTTAATTCTTTAAGGTTCAAACATTGTTTGATGTAATACTTTTGAAATTCGCACGTTTCTTCCCACGTTTTAAATGGTTTAATTTTGTGTCCCTGGTAGGTTTTGCCATTAATATTATTGGCACTTATTAACTCTTGTGCGTATTGTTCTCTAGCGGCTTCTTTCGTTGCTTTAATATCTTTATCAATATCATCATAATGTTTTAAAAAAGGTTCAACGGTGTGGCCTTTATCTTGTAGTAACCATAACAAACCACTGGAAAAGTCAGCTTTAGCGAGTTCATTTGCCTCTTCAATTTTTGCACAAAACTTATCGAATTCCGTAGCTCTATAGGGATCGTCAACGGGAACGGTTTCATAAGCGTACAAGTTTAATTTAGCAACGCCTTGTTCATAAAGATCAGAATTTTCGTTTTGTATGACTTCAAATAATGCCGCTTGTTCTTTGCCGATAATAATAGCGCGTGCGTCTTTGACGGCTTGAATAGTATTGTTTGGGATAAGAACGACAGTAAGATTATTTAAATATCGAACGCGACTCATCATTTGTGACGCGGTTGATGGCGTAATACAATGACCACTGCCAATAAAATAACCATGATGAAAATGTGGTTCAGTTTTTCGGGTGACTTTATTTTGATGTTTAACACTGATACCTGAAGTAATAACGGGTGAATGTATGATCACCTGATATTTTTTTGATTCTTCATCCGCATCATTGAAAAACTTTTGTTGTGCTAACTTTCCTTTGTTATTACTGTTCAGTACTAATATTTTGGTATTGGGTTTTGTTTTTAAAATGAGGGCTTCAAGTTCATTAGTTTTTTCACAGGATTCTGAGGAGATCCATAGATTTTGACCTTCTATAATACGGGCAAAAATATCACCATAACCTTGAGTGGTTGAATTTTTTCCCGCAATATAATTAATGTTTCTTTTTGCCGCAGGATAGGGATTTATTTCTTTAAAGTTTTTAGGGTTATGCTTTTTATGTTTTTCGTTAATATCGTAAATGGTAAACCGTTCGTCAGGTCGACATTGTTCTATAAATTCAATCACCATATCGTTTAATTCAGCATCGACCCCTAAAATGCAGTCAGCATTGGTAATTAACTGTTTAAGTTTTTTATAAACATGACTATTGTTTTTGCCTTTGGTACTACATTCACGTGCTTTTAAAAAATTTAAGACGGCACTAATTTCATCAACGAAGAGATATTTTAAATTGTCTAAAAAGCAATCAAATTTATCTTTTGAAATACTGGGTAGGCAAATAGCCAAACCAAGTATTTTCATGATGTTGAATTCGTCTTTTCGGTAATGTGTTAATTCTAGTCGGTTAGATAAATCATCACTTAACGACATGGAATGGCACATTGCTAAGGTAAAACCTTTTAATTTAGCGCGATCAATAAAAGGGGCGGCGATATAGTCATTTTTTCCTAAACCTTGGGGTGCTCTGATCAAGACAACACCATGAAAATCATCTTCGGTCAGAGCGGGTATGCCTGTACGCAATTTAACATCATGACGGCTTTTTACTTGTCTATTAAAGTTTGTTAATGATAATGAATTCGTTTTTCGGTTCTTGATGCGGTCTTTTATAATGTCCCTAATATGTTCAATATTTTGATAATTTAAGGTATGTTTACAGGCAAGTACTAACGGTTTGGTGAATTCATTTATATTCACTTCGAATGGCATTCTGAATTCATATTTTGAAAAAATAGACATGACACGGCCTGTAGCTTGTGCCATATCAGGTTCGCCCGTATCCGTTTTGCAACGCGATAATTTTAGTACTTCTTTATTTAAGTCATGCGTTAAGGTTTTACGTTTTTGGTAACGGGGGTAAAAGGGATCAGGAAATAGAGGTAACGGTGGTTTTATATTGTCCGCTTCTTTTACTAAAGCTTCAGGCCCCTCATTTTGATATATATCCGACCAATCTTTTTCCGTAGAGGGTAATAAATAAGGACAATTTGTTTTGTGTACGTTGGTGATACCCGCATAATCGTTATCACCCGCAGCGATAACGGTAATGGTTTTATTTACTAAGCGTATTTGTTCGCATAAGCTCTTTATATTACCTTCACCAGCCCCGCAAATAACGGGAAGCCCTGTTGCTTGATGTAAACGATACCCATCAGCTAAACCCATAACGACAATAATTTTGCCCGTTAATGTGGGCAGTTGTTTAATGAAAAAACCAAACGGGGTTAATCCTGTGCTGTTATGTCCCCCAGCTAAGGTAAGTTTGTTTTGTAATTTTCCTTTACCTAGATAATCAACTTTTTTAGCAAGTATTTGTTCGCCTAGTTCATCATTAGCAAAAACATCTTCAAATTTTCGAATGATGGCAGGTCCGCGCCAAAATTTACCGTTGCCAATGGAAACCGTTGTTTCTCGAATAAATATTTGAACACCCGCTGCCGCGTTAAGCTCTGCTAACGTTAAGTCTTTTTCATCTAGGTAGTTATGTTGAGCAGGGGAAGGAATGTACTCTTTATCGTTGTTGTTTATGTAGAAATAATAAACCAACCTACTGATTTCAAAGTAGTTTTTATTATATCCACTATAGGTAAGCAACGACCCATCAGTTAGCACCACAGACACGCTAGCAGTAGCTTTTAGCTCTGCTAGTGTTAGCCTTTTTTTATCTAAGTAGGCGTGCGTAAGTAGTGGCGTAACGGTTGGCATTGTTAGCTATACCACCTCCCTGAAGCTGAAAGATTAGGGGGGTGGGCTAGATGCCCATTTTTAGTAAAAGTGAACAATTGAAGTAAACGGGCGCGGTTCCTGTTTTTACAAAAAATTAAAAAAGTGGGTACGATGCCCGTTTTGATAAAAGCAGAAAATTTTTGAAAAAGTGAGCAGGAGGCCCGTTTTGATAAAAAAAGTAGAAATACGCATATATGATTACACGTTGAATTCATTATTATTTTTATTTTTATTTTTATGCTTTTAGTAAAAAAAATCATTTCTGAAACTCATTATTATTTTAGTTTCTAAACTGTTTTATAAAAAAAACAGAATATATTTATTGATTTTTTACAGAATTTTTTTTACTATCCACTCGTTAGTAAAAAAAATTAGTGGATAGTATTCTGTAAAAAATTAGTAAGTAATTAATTATTAATAATTAGTAATTAGTAATTAGTAATTAGTAAGTTATTAATTAGGTAAGAGTCTTAGTAACAAGTTAGTAAGAGTCTTAGTAAAGAATCTGTATTAAAGGTGGTTGGCCTTAATTAAAACTATTTATTTACAACAACTTAGCGTCAGTCAATGAGATATTCCAACTCACAAAGAATGGACTACGCAAATGAAAGAAGTATCGAGAAATAGCGTGTTGAAGCACGCTATTTTTTTTTGTCTTAAATTTGCGTTATTTAAAGTCATCGTTCAATAAACCTTAAATCATAAAATAACTTTACACATTTATGTTTATACACATAAAAGCGTAGCCATTGATTTTTATGAACATTTTATATTTCAACGTAAATTAAACTAAAAATGTAAATAAGAGAGTACATTGATCTGAAGCAACGATCAATGATCATTTTACATTGATCCTACATTCTATTGCACGGGCAAGCATTTTCAGGCGAGTAGAACTGGAGGTGTTGGGGTATTCTGTGTTTAGCAGCTTGTAAAAATAAGTAGATCCATCTTGAATTACGTTTCTAAAAACAAGACCTTCCGGGCTCTTGATTAACATTTCATTATCTTGCACAAACTGTTTAGTGGCATCAAAAATAACAAGGCTATTTTTAGGATAACTCATCCCTGTTTTTGCGTGCATCAGGTTGTTATCCATTTTTAAGGCAAACATTTTTCTGGTTTTCTTATGTTTAATAGGCAATTGGTCAATTATTTTCACCTTACTACCTCTAAGAAAAATTTTGACGTCTTTGAGCATAATTAAAGGAATGGTGGTGTTACCTTCAAAAGTGGTCATTGATTTTTCATAAGGTATTACGATGTCAGTCATATCTTTTTCAAGATCGGCTAAGGTTTTGCCGTAAGCGCTTAATAATTCGATAACAGTTAAAATAGTCGGGTTACTATTTTCGCTTTTTTCAATTCTGCTAATTTGTTGTTGAGAGATCGCCCAGTTAGTTTCACCAGAAGCTTGCGATTGTTTCATTCCTAACGCTAAACGATACATTTCCAGACATTGACCCAGTGTTTTATTCATATCCATATTTACGTTGGTTTTAAAAGCTTATCTTGCCATAAAAATAAATTTTGTTCTCAAATTTGATTAGTTTAAAGGCGTATAATATAGTTTAAACATATATGCGTAAAAATAAATTAAATTATATGAGACCTCTTGAGCAGTGTAGACGTGCATCAAGCCTTTCTTTACCTGCGCTAGAAAGGTTATTAGTCAATGTGCATGGTGGTTCAAAAACCACTTTGTCACGATTAGAACAGCGAGAAATTAGATCGGTTAATAAAAATTTAGTAGAAGCATTGGTCGAAATATTTAAAAAGTTGGGCTTACAAAGGGATCATATTATTTCACCTGAGCGTTACCCCGATTTTTGTATTAACGCCAAATGGTTGATTGAGTCGAGTCTATTATTTTTATCGTCAGATGAACCGTTTAATGAAGAAAAAATATTGATTAATCTTGCCAAACAATGGTTTGCCATTAGTGCGGTGACGGCCTGTCAATTTGCTGAAAAATTATATCAGTTTCTAGCCCGTGATGGATTAGCTGAAGTGGCCCCCGATTCTGCCAAAAAATATGCGGTTTGGTCCAGTAATATTACGCGAAAAATTCGTCGAATAGTGAAAGGACAAGAAAAACTCCCTTTAAGCTGGAAATACCACTGGCTGGCTTGTTTTCCGCCAGAAGTGTCGAAAATTGCTTTAAATAAAATCATGGGTAAAAGTGGTTATATGCTTGTTCCGTTGGCAACGCATTCAGGATTAAAAATATCGGAGATGGGCGGACAAATTGATGATCTTAATGGTTATTTCTCCCATGTCATTGATGAATATCAACCCGTCATGACGGGGACTGATGATAATAGTGAAGAAGTACGATTATTGCGGTTGTTTCAATCTAAATTACACCGCTTGCTGTCCAATGTCGTGAATGTATTAGTAACGATGCAACTGTCAACTGGGATCAGCAGTCACAGGGGATTGATAGAGCATGAATAAGTCACCTTGCTAATGCATTACTCACAAGAGATAAAATTAACCTTTGTGCGTGATCTCATTGAGTGGGGGTTTAGCAGTGAGACGAACAGCGGCGTATTGAATGATAATAATGTGATCAGTGGTGTTTTTGGATCTAAGTGTTTGTTACCCCCTTGGGCATTTTCACAAAAGCCCGTGGTTCAAGCAGTGAACCAATTAGACGGATATAAAAAAATATTATTGCGTTTTGTGGTTGGGTTACATGTTACTCACGAAGAAGCAATGGTGTTGTGCGTATGGTTATGGACAACATTTTGTCATGAATATTTACGCGAACATCGTTTAAATTTAGCGAGCATTCCCAAAGCAAAACGTTTGTTAGATTTTGCGTTAATCAATTACAAGTTGAGTTTAGCCAAACAGCCTTTGTTGGTGAATAAAGCGATCATGAAATCGCTTGAAATATCACCGTCTAAATTTTCAAGAGATTGGGAGCCCAGATTTAACGTAATGAAAAATATTATCGCAGGAATTGAGCATAGGGCTTTGTTTGAGGTCTTAGCCGTTATAGATGGAAGGAAAGGAAAAAAACAGGCTTGAATTTTTGATTTTCAAACAATTTTGTTATCAGGAGTTTTTACGATGTGGTTTAAAAATGCGACTGTTTTTCAGTTAACGCGAACGAATTATTTTGAACAATTCTCGCTTGAAAAATCCGTCAAAAAAAATGCTTTTGTTCCTTGTGGAAAAACAGACATTAAACGGTTTGGTTTTGTCAGTGTACTACCAGAGACAGAGGATCTTATTAAGGGGTTTGATAATAATAATTATATGTTTTTGAGGGTGCAACTGGAAGAAAAAGTCATTTTGCCGGATGCGATGCAACGACCATTAACAGAAAGAATTGCACAAATTGAACAAAGTGAATTCCGCAAAGTAACTAAGCGCGAAAAAGACCAATTGAAAGAAGATATTATTTTTTCCTTGTTACCCACTGCGCAATCAAAATACATTTTTACCTGTTTATATATTGACGTCAAAAACGGGTTAATTGTGATTGATACCAAAAAACGAGAGAAAGCAGAAGATATTTTGGCATTGCTTAGAAAAAGTATTGGTCTATTGCCCGTGACGGATTTTATTAATACGGAAGCATTACAAACGGTATTAAAAGGCTGGATATCGGCTCCGCAGGGTATTGATATTAATTTTCATGTAGGTCAAGAGATAAAAATTGTCGGCACAGGGGCATATATCAATAAGGCAACGTTTGTAAATCAAGATTTATATGATGAAGATTTACAGCAATTTATGGGAAGTTTTGACTATAAGATCAAACGATTGAAGGTTGAATTTAAGGACATGTTTAGTTTTTTATTTACTCAAGACGGTTTTATTACACAGCTTGAATGGATCGATATGATTGATTATCGGGTGAACATTGAGTCTGAAGCATTAGTACAGTCAATGGAAGCAGAAATGGTATTGTTTACCCAGAGCATGTCAGACTTTTTTAATGGACTTAAAACGATGGGGATTGTTTTACACGTTGAGAAAGAAATTTTTGAAGGGCGTGATTTGGAATACTCATTGATTGCAGAGAGCGCGTGAACGTTATCTAAGCTTATAAAGAATTATACACAGTGTTATCCACTGAAATTGTGAATAACTCAAAAAAATAAAGTAAAAAAGCAGGATAAATATTTACAGTAGGGAGTATGAATACATGAATATATCGATGTTACTGACTAAAAAAAGATTGTTATTAAAAGAGATCAGAAACGTACAAATGAAGGTATTAGAATACGCGGATGCTTGCCGGGATTCAGGGGCAGACGCGGAATATGAAGAAGCGGTAGACATAAATAATAAATTAGGGTCAATTTCATTGAAGGATAGCGCATGAGTATCAATAGTTTTTCAATTGATGAACAGGGCTTCCTTAAGGGGCCATTTTTAACACGGCGATAATTTAGGAGGTAAAATGGTTATATTAGAGATAGAAAATCAAGAGAGCTTTGAAAGTTTTTTGGATAGCCTTATTGAACAAATAAAGCAGTTATCGACCTTTTATGAAATGTATTTGAAAGAGCATGAAGATAAAATACTTAATTCAGTGTTGACGATAAAAATGTTTTCATTATCAGAGGAGATTTGTGTAAGAGTCAATTTTCTTTTTACAAAAAAGGAAGCTGTAAAAGTAACACTGAATTCGATAGAAGGTTTAAAACTTTCGTATATAAGCAACACCTTACAGAATATATCAGATGGTTTAGACGCAAAACAGCAAAACAGACTAAATTAAAAGTCGTCCAAAACTTCCCATTTTTGGCGCTTTGTTTTGGTAACTTTTTGGCGTATAATTTTCCCAAGATGTA
>JABSOJ010000448.1 GCA_013216005.1 Alteromonadaceae bacterium
AACCCCCGCTCAACCCCGATAGGTGGCTGCGAGGATAACAACGTTATATTAGATGCGGCTTAGATAGACGTTTTAATGTATCCGTAAGTGGAATATTTTATTTAGGTTTTTAGAGAGGAATTAGGGCTAATATGCATTACGATGAACAAAGAGAAAATAACAGAATAAAAAATAAGTCTCAGAAAATTAAAGTAACGTTGCCTTGTTCCTCATCTGTAAATCAGCACTTAAACATCACCTGGCATTTGGATGAAATTGTTAAAGCCACTTGTGTTGGTATGGTCAAAAAACCAAAGGAAAGTAATGAATGAACCGTGGTGGTAAGTTAATCAAACTTGCTAGGGAAGCGCGAGGAATGACTCAGGATGAAGTTGCTTTTGCTTATGGTGTTAGTTTGAAGTCAATTCAAAGATGGGAATCATTTAAGACTGAACCAAAATTTAATGATGTAGTAGGAATAATTACCGATATTTGCAAGATGACATTATCAACAGCAGAGGGTTTAATTTGTGAGAACAATTAAAGATGTTCGTTTTGAATTGAATTTATGGGGTAAATTTTGGGCTCGTCAGGAAGAAGGGCAAGGTTACTCGAGTAAATCAAATGTTCAAGCTATTAAAGAAGCCTGTCAGGTTGGTTGTGCCAGTTCTAGTGATTTACATCTATTTAGCCATCGAGCTGATAGTATTTATGTACCAGCACATATAACGGTTATTGATGAAAGTTTGGAAAGGTTAAGCCCTAAATGCATCACAGCACTTAGGCAGCGTTATGTAAATAAAGGGCAGATATTATATTTTTCAAACAAAGAAATTTTTTTATTTTGGGTGAAAAAGGCTGAGAGAGAGTTGTTATAGTCATTAATGTAACGACTTCACGTTCGTATAGAAGACCTTTGCTATTTCAAGTAATCAACGTCAACTTTCGGATCATACAGCTGCCGATAATTTTATACGCCTAAAACATTATAGAGCAAAAAGAAAATATAATTTGCAGTCATTGAAATTTTAACTATATTTAGTTATCAAGGAGTTATGATTTTATAATGGATTGGTTTCGCACTCTTAATACCTACCTCTAGCTGTTTGTCTGATTTACCTTAACTCTTTACACAACGCGCATTTTGTAAAATGTAAAGTCGTGATTGTTTATCAATGATGAAAATGGACAATTGAATTAACAGTCCATTTAATGTGTTATTACAAAAATGTTGCAGCCAAATGGCACTTTAACATCTTAGATGGTTGTTAAAGATATAGTCGAAATATAACCTACATCAATTAATTTTAGGAATAATTATAATGACAAAAATACATGATAACGAATTTTATTTAAATATGTCAGGAATTGCTAATTTCCAGTTTGAAGTCAGTGAACACTGTATTACAACCGGCCAGACATGGGGTGGTGTTAGCACAAAGACATTACCAGAACAAGGGGAGATCATTGTTAAAGCTGGTCGTAGCGGTAGTGAGGAAGTTGCAAAATGGTTTAAAGATAAAGTATTCCAAGGTTCATCTCTTGGTTGTTCTTCAAGTAGCTCATTGCCTAAGAAACTAAATTTTGCCTTTATAGGCACCATGAGCTTTGAGCACACTCAAAAGACATATATTGTTGAAAATGTAGTTATTGGTCAAGGACATTCAACAAGAAATACATGGTGGATAGGTGGTCCAGAGATGACTGGAATAGACACTCCTATTATGGGTGGAATCTTATGTGCAACAAATCATCCTCTTGCACGTGTTTGTTTTAGTGAATTATTAACCAGCATAAATAAAATGAGTATGGGCGTATTTACACTGTAATGCTGAAATTGTCACAATATTCAAAATCGAAAAAAATTGGTATTTAAATCAAGGGGATTTTTGTGTGTCAATAGTCCTAGTCAACTGTGGCTGAGACAATAATTAATTGTTTTCACGGTGTTTATTTACCAGTTCAAAATTAGAAAATGTAGGATGGGTTAGCCGAAGGCATAACCCATCAAAATACTAAAACTCAGGAGTTCAATCATTATTTACCTATGAAGAAATGGATGAAAAAATAACAACCGAAAATTGGATAAGTAACCTTGAAGGCAGCGTCACTCTCGACAAGCTTTCCATCCCTGGTACACACGACTCGGGAGCCTCTAAAGCACGTAAAGGCCAGGCACATAACCAAAACTTTGATATTATTACTCAATTGAATGATGGCATCCGCTTTTTAGATATTAGAGTAAAGTATGAAACTCAAATATCTGAGAATTGAAATTTAATTAGCTGAACATAACTGAAACAATCTTTGTTATTGATTATTTTAGTGTATGAGTAAATTGAATAATCTCTTATTCATACTTAAAAAGACAATGATAAAACCGGAGCCTCATTAAAACTAACGCAATTATAATTTACCTAAGGAAAATTAAATGCCAAATATAACTACTAAAAATTGGATGAGTAACCTTACTGGCAGCATAACAATAGACCAACTTTCCATCCCTGGTACACATGACTCAGGAACCTCCAAGGTTACTGGTCCTTTTAAAGGTGCCGCTCTTACCCAGAACTTCGACATTACTAGACAATTGAATGATGGCATCCGCTTTCTAGATATTCGAGTAAAGCATACTGATATCTCTATTGAACCACTTCAAATATTTCATGGCGTAATAGGCTGCAATATTTCTTTCGGTGATGTTCTTAATGACTGCATTAAATTCTTGAAAGAAAACCATCATGAGACCATCATCATGTTAATAAATGCAGCGTCTGATGAGGACAAGGACATTCAAAACTCCTTCGATTACTATCTTGAGCAGCAGCCTTATAAGGATCTGTTTTATTTAGAACCCAAACTACCCACCTTGGCGGGACTGAGGGGGAAAATAGTTTTGTTTCGAAGATTCCAGGGGTATGGTGGAGTAGATCTATCAAGCGGTTGGGAGGTTAACAGCACGTTCACTCTGGTGACGCCTGACGGTGTGGAATTCAAGATAGAAGATCAGTATAAAGAGGACGACACCACGGTCAAATTGAAAGCCGTTACAGATAATATAGAATCAGCCATAAATAAGTCCAGTGATGGTGTCATTTATATCACATACAACAGTATATCCCAAGGCTTACACACACCCTACCAATACGCATGTGGTGGGGGTTTGACGCCAGTCAACCCGAAGATGAACACAGGCATGGAATCTTATCTCACAAAGAATTTGGGTGCTAAAAAGTTCGGTGTCATCATGCTGGACTTCTACAATAATAAGGAAGGTAGTATTAGCAACAACAGCATCAAGTTGATAATAAACTCCAATCCGGGTGTTGAGCTATCACCTTAGAACGATTCGTTTTATTGGGCAGTAATCAGTTGTCAGTAATGCTGTACAAACTTAATATTTGCTAATCCCATAACAATTCGGTAACTGTGTCAGTTTAAATATGAGCAATAAATACATTTAACAAAAGGCGCTTTTTGTAAAGAGTGGGTTTGGTCAGATATAGAAATGATCAAGCCTACAAACCTGTGGAACAATCATGATTAATAGGCTAAGTGTTAAAA
>JABSOJ010000449.1 GCA_013216005.1 Alteromonadaceae bacterium
AAGTCTTGTTTCATTTCTATAGGTATATTGCTATCAGTTATTTACAAGGGTTATGCACTTATTATACGAATCCAGGTGAACTTACATCAAATTGACATGAACTTATTAGTGATGTTTGATGCACTTTATCGACATCGTTCAGTGTCTTTAGCAGCAAACGAAATTTGCATCAGTCAATCAGCCTTCAGTCATAGCTTATCCCGGTTAAGAAAGCGCATGAACGATGAGCTTTTCATTCGAATTAACAATGTAATGGAACCTACATTACGGGCTGATGAAATAGCACAAAAGCTGACAAAAGCATTGCCCTTGATCAGTGCTGTACTTAAAGAAAGTTCTGTTTTCGATCCAAAAACCGACAACACAGAATTTACATTTTCTGCAACCGACTATACCGAGTTTAGTCTGTTCCCCAAGTTGATAAACCAAATAAATAATCAAGCACCTAATGTGAAAATTAAAGTTATCGCCGCACAGGAAAAATTACCCATTTCACAACTGGAAAATCAATCTATTGATTTTGCTTTGGGTTACAGCCACGAAGTAGAAAATTCAACAACAGTAGATAGTTTAACTTGGTTAGAAGACAGCTACTGCACCATTGCTCGAAAAGATCATCCTGCATTAAAAAATGGACTGAGTTTAGCTGTGTTTTTAAAGCAATCTCACATTAGAGTTTCTCCGTGGGGTGAATCTCAAGGTATTGTTGATCAAGTTCTGGCAAAAAAGAAATTATCCAGAAACGTGGCCTTACAACTCTCCAGTGTTTTAGTAGCCCCGCATGCTGTTATACATTCAGATTTATTATTAACCATGCCAAGGCTAATTGCTGAGCAACTCGCCAAACAGATTGATATTGAACTTTTTGAACCGCCAATTGCAATACCCAATTATCATTTAAAAATGTACTGGCACAAAATAAATTCTGGTAAAGCGAGTTATAAATGGTTACGCGAACAGGTTATTCAGGTATTTGGTAATAATTTTGGGGAACAATAATGCCTCACTATTTTTTTACATGTCCTGATCCTGATATATTTAAAAAGGTATTTTCATACCTTTCTGGTACTTAGCTTTTGTAAGCGTTATTATTTCTTAAAATAACATTTCTTAAAATAACATCTCTTAAAAAGAACATTGGATATTAAATGAAAAAGGTTTGCGTAATTACTGGCGGCAGTTCAGGTATTGGTTTAAGTATCGTTAAGCTATTTCTACAGGAAAACTACTTTGTTTTTAATCTTGATTTACAACCTGGTGAATTAGGTGAATTCCGCTCCTGCGATGTCACCAATGTTAAGCAAGTAGCCGAGATTATTGACGATATAGCCAAAAATCATGCTATTGATGTTCTGATATCCAACGCAGGCATTCATTTCTCAGCAAACATTGAAAATACCAGTGAAGAAGAATTGGACAAAGTATTTAATATCAATGTTAAAGGCGCTTATGCCGCAGTAAAAGCCGTTTTACCTAATATGAAAGCGAATAAAAAGGGTTCGATTATTATTATCGCTTCAGATCAAGCCTTAATCGCCAAACATAATTCATTTGCCTACAATTTAAGTAAAGCCTCATTAGCCTCCATCGCCAAAACCACGGCGTTAGATTATGCCAGCTATAACATTCGCGCGAACGCTGTATGCCCCGGCACAATTGAAACACCTTTATATCATAAAGCAATCGACAACTATTGCGCAAAATCTGGCGCTGACAAAGTCAAAATCCATCAGGAAGAAGAAAAACTACAACCACTTGGACGACTGGGACAACCCGAGGAAGTGGCACAATTAGTTTTATTTTTAGCTTCTGATAAAGCTACATTTATTACCGGAAGTCTACAAGTTATTGATGGCGGGTATACTACCCAGTAAATTTGACTGACTGTAAGACCGACAATAAGACAAAGCAGCAAAACCAATAAGTTAGTATCGGCAGCTAAGAGATAAGTAAATAATGAAAATTATCGACCCGCACTTACATTTATTCAACCTTGAACAGGGAGATTATCATTGGTTATCCGCCAAAAACCCTCCTTATTGGCCAGACAAAGAAATCATCAATAAAAACTTTACCGAGAATGACTTACGGTTAAACTCTCAGGAAGAAGCTCACTATCAACAAGAAAAACAAGAGAAACAAGAACAACAAGCGCTTACTTCCCCACAAGATACTAAACTAACACTTGCCGGCTTTGTTCATATTGAGGCTGGGTTTGACAACATTAATCCCTGGCGCGAAATTGCCTGGTTAGAAAGCCATTGCCAACTTCCTTTTCGATCAGTAGCAAATATTAATCTTAATCTTACCAATGATGAATTCGAACAGCAGTTAACTAAGTTACTAGGTTATGATTCAGTTGTTGGCTGCCGTCATATTTTAGATGAAGATGCCGTTGAATTACTTAATTCAAAAAAGGTCCAGCAACACTTAAAACAATTAGCCCGTCATAAATTAAGTTTTGACGTGCAAATGCCGCTTAAAAACCAAGCCGCGGTTAAAATTCTGGCGGATATTTTACAGTTCAATCCAACATTAAGAATAATAATTGATCATGCCGGCTGGCCACCCTACCATCCACAGAAAAACAAAAACGATGCTCAGTGGCAATTATGGCAGGCAGGCATACGTGAACTAAGCAAATACCCAAATTGTGCAATTAAATGCTCAGGTTGGGAAATGACTGAACGACAATATGAACTTGTCTGGCAACAAGAAGTCATTCAGACTTGTTTAACTGAATTTGGATCACACAGAGTAATGCTGGCCAGTAACTTTCCGCTTTGCTTATTCAGTAACAGCTATCAGCAACACTGGAAAAGTTATTTACAAGCTACAGCTCAAACATCAGAAGAATTACAACAAGCTTTATGTTTTAATAATACAGAACACTGGTATCGCTTTAAAAATCTGTAAACGAATAGGGATAAACAATGGACAGTTTTGATAAAAACATATTAAGAATATTACAACAAGATTGTACCGCACCAGTGAGCGAAGTCGCCACGCGAGTTGGTTTATCTACCACCCCTTGCTGGCGCCGTATTCAGGCAATGGAAAAATCAGGCATTATAACCAAACGCGTAGCTTTGGCTGATCCGGAAAAACTCAATGTAGGTTTATCCATTTTTGTCATGATAAAAACCAATCAACACAACCCAAGCTGGTTAGCAGACTTTGCTAAAGTTGCGTTAGATTTCCCCGAAATTGTAGAGTTTTATCGCATGAGTGGTGACGTTGATTATTTGCTTAAAGTCGTCGTACCGGATATGAAAGCCTACGATACTTTTTATAAACAGCTAATCACCAAAGCTGATTTTTCTGATATCAGCTCTAGTTTTGCTATGGAAGAAATTAAATATACTACGGCGTTGCCTGTGGATTATATTTGAGTTATTTTGGGTTGGTGCTGAGTATTAGTGATTCAAGGTTAATTGGTTAAAGTTACTTGGTGAACCCTACATTCCGTACAATTTTATAAAAAATAAATAATTAAAAATAACCTTAATAACATGTAGTTAAGCGGATT
>JABSOJ010000450.1 GCA_013216005.1 Alteromonadaceae bacterium
T
Source organism: Alteromonadaceae bacterium (assembly GCA_013216005.1). Classification (GTDB taxonomy): domain Bacteria; phylum Pseudomonadota; class Gammaproteobacteria; order Enterobacterales; family Alteromonadaceae; genus JABSOI01. The sequence goes on from JABSOJ010000450.1 coordinate 2, forward strand.
CTACTCATCCTTCTACTTTACAGCTTTACCCAAAACGCAGCAAGCTGCGGGGAATTAAACCCCAAGAGATTAAATGACAAAACCATGCATTTTTAACTTTTCATTTCGCGAAATAAAAGCTTATTCGTGACGAATAAACTGACCTCTTCTTGGTCGTCCTAATTCAACAGGTCTATTAACTCCCTGATTCCAACTCACGTAATAATTGCTAAATAACGCAGGTATCGGTACTTGTTTTTTATTACCTTCAGCATCTACTATATTTCTCTGAAACCCCAAATGAAGATGAACACTTTGAGTCCCTGATTTTCCTACCGCGGCAATTTTTTGTCCTGAAACAACTTTATCTCCAACCGCAACTATAATTGAATTCATTTTTAAGTGAACTAAGCGACTGATTTCACCATATCCATGATCAATTTCAATATAATTGTATGTCCCTAGATTTACCCCCGGCTTACCATCTTTTTCACCATCCTGTACGGCAATAACAGTTCCCGCAGCAGGAGAGAATACGGGTAGTGCAAATGAAAAATTATCTTTTAACTCCGGACCACTAGCAACCTGACCAAACTCGTTAATCTTAAGAATATCCCAAGAAAAATGCCCTCTGGAGAAATGACGGCGATGTTCTACACCAAAATCATAACCTGATGAAATAAACCATACGCCATCTAACGGAAATCTATAGGTATTTTTTTGTTCAAAACGAACAAGTTTTATTGATTTAGTTGCAACACTTTTATTATTTGAAAACAGTTCCAACACAAGACGATCAGCATTTGAACTTTCAGGAAGTGTCATGTGAAAACCTGTAGATTTAATTTCTCCGTTATTATTTTTTCGAAGATAGGCAATAAGTAAACTTTTAGAATATTCGACCAGATTTATTTGCTTATCATCTGAATAATGTCTGATTTCTAAACGATCGATATCGGTATTTAACCCTTTTAAGACAAAAGCAAAGTTCCAGTTTTCGAAACCGAGATCTCCGGAAATTTTATAAATGGCATCATCTTGTGGAAGCACTTGAATTGTTGGTTTATTCATTCCCCACACGGAGAACATTGTGGAAGTAATTAGGATACTTGCTAAAAATTTAAATAACAGGGCTTTAAAATTCATAAATTAATGTCCATATACGTTTGTATGTTTACAGGGTTAACCGAAAAACATCAAATTTTATTGATACCATGAAATTGCGAAGAATAACTTTAAGGTATTACTAAATCACAGTTTAAAAATCGAGATTACCTTAGCGAACAGGAAAAGTAAATTCTAAAAATGATAGCTGATGGTTTAAATAATGATGGAATAGTGAAAAATTTACCTTTAACACATAAAAGCAAAACGTAAAAAATAATCACAAAAAATAATCAGGCCATCCACCCTAAAAAGTTAAATCAAATTAAGGTGGATGTCCAAATAAAATGATGGCTTTGCTAAATTTAGCGAAAGGAATGGGAGTAGATAAATTTACTCAGCCCATTAGCTCATATGTCGTTGTTGTCGCTGTAATGACTTATTTTTTCTTACTGATTCCGTCTGCGGAACCGCATAAAGATTAAGTCCATTAAAAAGGCTTTTTAATTTCGATGCGTCATAGTCTAATTCAATCTTTAAAAGAACAAATTGATGTTTTTCCGGAAATAAAGCTTCTACTGATTGCGAAATTAATTCAAATAACTTTTTCAGATTAATTTTATGTATTTGCCCCGTTTTGTTAAAAATCCACTCTGTAATTGCCATAAAATCATCAAAAGGTTTATCAGACAATATATGTGGTAATGAGTATTTAAAACGCCCTGAATTACCAATCATGTCCCAATATCGTGCAAAGCGGTTAATACGTTGCATGGTCATAAAACTAACCCTGTCAGTACTTAATATATTAAATGGCGGCAATGGATTGAAACGTAGGTCGAATGCTTCTGTGTGTCGAATGATTGGACTACCTTTCAAGCGTTTCAAAATACCCATTTGAATTTCATGAGGACGACAATGATAAAGTTGGTTAAAGCTATCTTTAAACGTATCGAAGGTTTCGCCTGGTAAACCAAAAATAAGATCAGCATGAATATGTGCATTGGTATTATCTTTTAACCACAATAAATTCTCTTTTGACTTGGCGTTATTTTGCTTCCGGCTAATATTCGCTTGTACCTCAGTATTAAAAGTTTGTATGCCTATTTCAAATTGTAAACTTCCTTCAGGAAACAGCGTTAACAACGCTTTTAATTTTCTAGGCAGATGATCGGGTACCACTTCAAAATGCAGATAGAGATCGTCAGTCATTCTGTCTAAGAAAAATTGCATAATTTGCATCGTGGTATTAATGTTTAAATTAAAGGTTCTATCGATAAATTTAAAGTTTCTTGCACCACGTTGATAGAGAATTTCCATTTGTTCAAGAAATAACGCTAACTCAAAGGGTACGGATGATTTGTCCAAAGACGATAAACAAAATTCACATTTAAATGGGCAACCACGCGACGCTTCAACATAAAGCAGGCGGTGCGTTAAATCTTCATCGGTATAATACTGATAAGGCAATTCTATCTCAGTTAACTCTACGGGTTTCGAGTGAACTATTTTTTTATCTGGTGGCGTTTTATTTATAATATCTTTACACAGTTGATAAAAACTTAAATCTGCCGCGCCCGTCAATACAAAATCAGCACAGCCTACAATCGCTTGCATTTCAGTTTCATAACTGACTTCAGGCCCGCCTAAAATAATCTTAATTTCTGGGGCGATAACTTTTAATAAATTAACAACATCCGTCGTTTCAACTATGTTCCAGATATATACACCGAAACCGACAATGTTTGGTTTTGATGCTAATATTTGTTCTACAATATCAATGGCGCGAGTTTGGATGATAAATTCTTTTATTTCACAACAACCCTGTAATTCTTTTAAATTAGCGTAAAGATAACGTAAACCAAAACTGGTGTGAAAAAACTTTGCGTTAAGTGTAGCAAGCACAATTTTAGACGATACTTTATCCGTTTCATCACTGATTTGTATATTCTGTTTGATTAAGTCTGGGGTATTACCTTCAGTTAGATGAATCTGCGTAACGGTTAGTTCGGGTTGTTTTTTGTACTCTGCCATACTGGATCTTAAATACCTTTGATAATATTGCCGCAATTATACTGCGATTACTTACCTTATTCAGCAAACTTATTTCGCGCAACCAAAAAATATAAACGATAAAAACAAGTGGGGACGCAGAACACGTTGCAAAAATTAGAATCGGATGAACTTTTAGAATATAGAGTATTGATTGTACGAGGATTAAAAAACTCAAGACGAAAAAACCGCAACTTGATAAAGTAGCGGTTTCTTTAAAATGAGGCGGTGAGATAGAGATTTGAATTAGGCTGTCGAAAACTCGTGCTTTTGGGGATATTCAATTTACCAGTTTTTGACTTTACAACTGACGTTCCGCACATAAAGCTGAGATTTAAAATCTGAGTTGATTTTCAGTAAAAATGGCATCAGATTTTAAATA
>JABSOJ010000451.1 GCA_013216005.1 Alteromonadaceae bacterium
GGTTTGAACTCATGTAAATTAACAGAAAACATTGTTGAACTGTAACCCTAATTTAGCCTATATGGTCAGTGCCAATTAAAGACATAATTATAATGCCACTGATACTGGTAATAAAACCCACATCGCCAAATTTGTCATGGATATAAAATTGTCCAAAAATCATTGTTGAAATAGACAAAGCCATTAAGCTGTGACCAATTTTTTTACCTCCAAATATAAATGCAATAAGCACTAATAAATAAAACCAAATAGCTCTGAAATCGTCTTCAGGCACGGTTAAGAAAGCAGAAAAACTGGCAATAAAACATAGGGTGAGAAAAACAGTTAAGATCACTGTTAATGAAGTATTATTTTTTTTAAGTATAAAAATGAGAAGTAACGTAAGTACCGAAAATGCGGTATCAACAATTGCCTGTATATGACCGATATTATTGATGCCTAAGTAGTGTAATACGGGGAATAAGAGGGCGAGCAATGCCGAAATACCCATAATTTTAATTAACAGTACCAATTTAAAATCGAAATAACTGCTTTCTATATTAACCGTATTACGATTAATCAGCAGTGATTTGTTTTTAGTGGCTTGATCTGTCATAAGTTTTAGAATGAGTTATCAGTAATACTTAATAATAGGCAAACTAATGTTATTTGTATATCACCCTTCAGGTTTTATTTTAAAATAAAATTTATGCTAATGAGTATAATACGCATAATTTAAATTTTGCTCAAAAAAAAGCCCCGAAATTTCGAAGCTGTTTATTTAAACATAGCAAATAATTAATTATTCATCTTCAGCAAGCTTTTTCTCTAGGTAATGAATATTAGCACCACCATTAACAAAGCCTTGATCATTTAAAATGTCTTGGTGTAGCGCAATATTCGTTTTTATTCCATCTATCACTAACTCACTTAGCGCATTACGCATACGAGCAATTGCAACATCACGATTATCACCCCAAGTGATCAATTTACCGATCATAGAGTCATAGTGTGGTGGCACTGAATAACCGGCATAAATGTGAGAATCCCAACGAACACCTAAACCACCTGGAGGATGGAAACGGGTAATTTTACCCGGTGAAGGAATAAAAGTACGGGGATCTTCAGCATTAATACGACATTCAATTGAATGCCCTGCAACTTTAATATCATCCTGGGTATAAGATAAAGGTTGGCCAGCAGCAATACGTAACTGTTCTTTAATTAAATCAACGCCGGTGATCATTTCTGTAACCGGGTGTTCAACCTGAATACGTGTATTCATTTCAATGAAATAGAATTCACCATTTTCATATAGGAATTCAAAAGTTCCTGCGCCACGGTAATTGATTTCAAGACAAGCATTGCAACAACGCTCACCAATTTTGGCGCGCATTTCAGGAGTAATACCTGGAGCAGGTGCTTCTTCTACCACTTTTTGATGACGACGTTGCATTGAGCAGTCACGTTCAGCTAAATGAATAGCGGAACCTTGACCATCAGCGATAATTTGAATTTCAACATGACGAGGGTTTTCCAGGAATTTTTCCATGTAAACCATGTCGTTATTGAATGTGACACGCGCTTCAGTTTTAGTTAATTGAATAAATTCTACTAATTCGTCTTCGTGGCGAACAACGCGCATTCCACGACCACCACCGCCGCCAGAAGCTTTGATAATAACCGGATAGCCAATGCGTTTAGCATGTGCCTTATTGGTTGCTTCATTATTATCCAGTGGTCCGTCAGAACCAGGTACACAAGGTACGCCAGCTGCTTTCATCGCTTTAATGGCTGAAACTTTATCACCCATTAAACGAATGCTGTCGGCGGTAGGCCCTATAAAAACAAAACCAGATTTTTCTACTTGCTCAGCAAAATCTGCATTTTCAGCTAAAAAACCATAACCTGGGTGAATAGCTACAGCGTTGGTAATTTCTGCAGCTGTGATAATTGTTGGTATATTCAGGTAACTTTTAAGTGCTGAAGCTTCACCTATGCAAATTGTTTCATCAGCTAATAAAACGTGTTTAAGGTTTTTATCAGCAGTCGAATGTACCGCAACAGTTTTAATGCCAAGTTCTTTACATGCACGTAATATTCGTAGTGCAATTTCGCCTCTGTTGGCGATTACAACTTTATCTAACATGGAATGACCCTTTTTGGTTGGGCTTATTCAATGATGAATAGCGGTTGATCAAATTCAATAGCATCTTCATTTTCAGCTAGAATGGCTTTAATAACGCCTGATTTATCAGCTTCAATTTGGTTCATCATTTTCATAGCTTCAATAATACATAAAGTATCGCCGGCATTAACATGTTGGCCAACTTCAACAAATGGCGGTGAATCCGGAGAAGCAGACGCATAGAAAGTACCAACCATAGGAGAACGCACTTCATGGCCTGAAACTACTGCTGCAGCTTCTGCAGCAGGAGCTGCCGCTTCTGCAGCAGGAGCTGCCGCTGCGATAGGGGCTGCCGCCATCATTGGCGCTTGTTGCATCATCTGTGATGCTACAAAAGGAGCGCCACGACAAATACGAACAGACTCTTCACCTTCTGAAATTTCTAGCTCGTTGATGCCAGATTCTTCAACAAGTTCGATTAATTTTTTAATTTTTCTGATGTCCATCTTAATTCCTCAATTTCGTTTTCTTAATTTGTAAGAGCGATTAATGTTACTAATGCTCATTTAATTTCTAACGCTTACTTACTTTCACTTGTTACCTTGGTAAGGGCGTTTTATTTGATTCTTTATATTTACGGTTTTTGACCTATTTAAATTCTTTACTATTTAGACGCTTTATTATTGAGACTTTTTATTATTCAGACTCTTTATATTCAGATAAAGCTGAGCAGATTTGAGTGCATACTCATAGCCGCTGGCACCTAAACCACATATCACCCCTTGGGCAATATCGGATAAATAAGAATGTTGTCTGAAGTTCTCTCTTGCATGCACATTTGATAAGTGAATTTCAATAAAAGGTATCGAGACTGAAAGTAGTGCGTCACGTAATGCAACACTTGTATGCGTAAATGCAGCTGGATTGATAAGGATAAAATCTATTTTTTTATATCCTTCATGAATGGCGTCAATGAGCTGATGCTCAGCATTTGATTGCAAATGGCTAAGGTCAATATTCATGTTTTTGGCTTTTACACTTAGATCATCAATAATATCAGTTAACGATTGGTGACCATAAACTTCAGGCTCACGTTTGCCTAACATATTAAGATTAGGACCATTTAAGACTAAAACTTTAAACTTGGTAGACATTTGTTTCGAACCCCCATTTAAAACACTATTTACACTATAGCCACACAAAAAATCATTTCTTGGAATGTAAATTTGTACAAAAGTTTGTTTTTATTATATTTGCCGATTATTATAGTGTTTTCGCAGAATATAGCACCAAAATACAGGTCTAACCACTTGTGGTAGGTTTATAATTTAGGCTCTGTTCCATAATATTGTTGTCACCCATAAGCTGCTCTTAATATCTGTTGAAAATCCAGCTTTGCGTAAGTTTC
>JABSOJ010000452.1 GCA_013216005.1 Alteromonadaceae bacterium
ATTAAAGAGGAATTAAAACGGGGACGTAAAACCCTATCAGCGATTGACTGCGGGTATAGAAATGCTTTTTCCACCATCCTTGATGCCAACATTACCACTATGATCACCGGCATTATTTTATATTCCATTGGTTATGGTCCGGTGAAAGGCTTCGCCATTATTTTATGTCTGGGCATTTTAACCAGTATGTTTACCGGTGTATTTGTCTCCAGAGCATTAACTAACCTATCAATCAGAAACAATAACAGTCTGTTATCAGGAATAAAATAATGAAGAATTTTATAACGAACGTCTTTTTACAAAACAAAGTTCTCCCCAAAAACAGCGAACTTTTCAGTAAATTCAGAGTAATAAGCTTTGCTTGTGCTGCCTTATTTGTTGTTATTGCTTTACTTGGGCTATTGAGTAAAGGATTGAATTTAGGACTAGATTTTACCGGTGGATATTTAACTGAGTTTTCTACAGAGCAGTCAATAAGTCACAAACAAATGGATGAACTTTTAGCTGCTTATTTACCTGATGAATTTCAATTATCTTCTGCTGAAAATGGTACTTATTGGACCGTAAGACAAGCTGATAGGTTTATTGATAATGAGATTGAAAGCTTTATTGATAATGATGTTGATACTCAATTAAATGTACAAGCAGAGGTTAACACCGAGACAAATTCAAAAGCATGGTTGGCAGACTTTACTGAACAAAATGGTTTAACTGTTACTCCTCAAGATGCCATTTATATTGGTAGTCAGGTTGGAGAAGAACTGATTAATCAGGGGGGATTAGCTTTATTAACTGCCATGGTCGCTATATTGCTCTATTTATCACTGCGATTTGAATGGCGTTTAGCAATGGGGGCTGTGATTGCGCTTTTTCATGATGTGATTCTAGTACTGGGTTTATTTGCATGGTTTGGAATATCTTTTGATTTAACCATATTAGCCAGCATACTTGCCATCATTGGTTATTCGCTAAATGATTCAATAATCGTAGGAGACAGGATCCGAGAATTAATGAAAAGTAATAATGAAAATAGCATAGGCACAATCATTAATCTGGCAATATAATCAACATTAGTCCGCACTATGATAACGTCGGGAACAACACTCGCCACCATTTTGGCAATATGGATTTTTGCAGGTGAATCATTAAGCGGCTTTTCCATCGCTTTATTTGCAGGAGTGCTGGTTAGAACTTTTTCTTCTATTGCCATATCAGCAACGGTTCCACAGCTGCTTGGTTTAAGGGCTGATTATTATAAACAACGAGAAGAGTTAGTATGCGAATTGCCTTAATTGGCTTGTAAATAGTCGCTAATATTTCACAATAATTATTTCACGTCTGATGTTAAAAAGCGTGTTTATCTGTTTTGATAAACACGCTTTATCATTCATTTTACCATTAACTTTGCCAAAGAGGTTTTACGAAAGTGGACCCATATTTTGAACACTGTATGACAATGTTTGATCATTAAACTCAATACGGTACTTACCTGCTCCATCAATAACAATATTTGAACCATTTTGATCGGCAATTCCATCATTGTCATTATCGCCGAAGTTTATCTCCCAATTACTATTGGCATCAAACTTAAACTCAACAGGATCTGCCTCCACAGATAGAATTGTAGACCAAGTATTATCTCTGACAAGCGTTAAAGGCATTACACTTTCCCAATAGGGTGAACGTCGCAAAAACATAGCAGGATAGTTAGCAACAGGATTTAAATCATAGTTTACACCATGATTATTATCATAATAATGTTGTCCGTTAACTTCATAATCTACAAAAAACTCACCTCGTTCAGGCGATACATATTCGCTGAATGTCCAGGTTTCAACATTAAACGAGTTAGGATTCTGGTGTGAACCATAACCATATCTAAACGGGTTGCCGCCATATTTAGCATCAATAATTTTTGACGTTTGCCAGTTATCCTGACTATATACCACTTTTACCGATTTGAGATAACTTAGGTTTTTAAGGGCAATACGGCCAGTAAACTGTTTGTTTCCATATGGGTCGCTTGAATTACTGTTATAAGTAGCAACAAGCACTTGATTGTCACTAGCAATATTATAACCACCGTTTGGATAACTATAATTCTGCCCTTGGTTATTATCCCAGTAGGTCTGACCGTTAACTTCATATTTTACGCTAAATACACTACCACCTTTGTAACCTGGTGACGAAGTCCAAACTTCTTTACCTGCACTTGCAGGACTATGATAAGACATAGGTAAATCAACCCACGAGCCGTCAATTGCCTGATGATGTATAAATACTTTTTTATTCGCACCCAGATCATCAACAACCACAGTAAAAGCATCATCTTTCCAGGACGAACCGTAAAGATACATATCCATATTCCAGGAATTAACCAGTTCCACCTCTTGAGCATTAACTGATGTTACGACCGTTGCAATAACTGCACTGGCAAATGTTTTTTTAATAATATTTCTCATAAAATTCTCTTTGTTAGCTCAGAAACTGAATGAACTATTCAGTTCTCTGATAAACGATATTTCGCTTTACCTAATGATTTGATAATTTTCCCGATTCAGCAATTGAAACGGAGCAAGCGTAGTAGCTTAAAACCTATCGCTATTACTCAACTTTCAACTGAATAATTCAGAATATTGATTATTTTGAATAACAAGTTACAGCTATATCACCTGAAAATATTGACCTAAAACTGAGGCCAAGATTCATTGCTTTCATATGGTCCGGAAATAGTCACTTGACGATTTCCTGGCTGATATTCCCAAGTTACGTTGCTTGTTGAAATCTAGTTTTCATTAACCCAGTCTGCCATTACGATTTTGTACTCTAAATTTTTTAACAACTTTTCACTGATATGCCAACAACCGCACCACGTCTGATAGTCTAATTTGAAAGCTGTTTTCCAATCACCTAACAGAGATGTTGAACCAGTTACGTAAAGCGCTTTACCAAAAGTAACATCATAATAAGACTTAAATTTATTTTCACCAGATTGAATAACAAATTGTTCAGTTGTCTGCTCTGAAGGACGTACTATAAACGAATACCCTGAGCTGAGCTCGTATGTATGGCTACCAGTAACTTTATAAAAACGTACAGTATGAGCACCAGCAGCAAGCATGAAACTAGCTTCTCCAGCTAAATCAGTGTAAGCATCCGCTTGTGGACCTCCAAAAGGTACATTTCCATCCAGATATATTGCCCAATCACCACCAGAAAAAGAAGTCAAATCACCATCGCTTAGTCCGAGTATATTCAAATCAAGATTTAAGTATCAGGTTGTTGAGGGTAGTAGGTCAATGATGTTTCCGGTGAATACGTATTCAAAGAAATGTCGGGCTAACAAACATTTACAGCTAACTTTCACTTATTTTATTACATGCCTATGCACTTTACTCAGGTTAGGCTATAACTTTCCTGAATTTAAGTGATTCTGACTAATTTCATAAGCTATGTCGAAAATTGAAGCTAAACAAAGAGGTAGGATGGGTTAGCCAACGGCGTAACCCATC
>JABSOJ010000453.1 GCA_013216005.1 Alteromonadaceae bacterium
TGTCGAAAATTGAAGCTAAACAAAGAGGTAGGATGGGTTAGCCAACGGCGTAACCCATCACATTGTGACTATCTTTCTTTAAGTGTCAGGATTAAATATATTTTGATGGGTTACGCCTGCGGCTAACCCATCCTACGCAATAAAATTTCTATTTTGCATAAGTTGACACTACTTTTATCTAATAAGCGCAATAAAAACAGATTGTTATAGTTTCTACATGTTGTTCTCTTCGGTCCAATCTTTAAGCTTCTCTAATATATCTAATGCGGTTCGACCAAAATCAGTGATCTCATAAGTAACCGCAATAGGTCGAGTACAAATCACCTCTCTACTAACTAGTCCTTGGTTTTCTAATTCTTTAAGGCGCTGATCGACCATTTTCTTGCTCGCTCCACCTAGCATTCGGGATAATTCATTAAAACGCACAGGCCCGTCTTTCACATGCCAGAGAATTGAAGCCTTCCACTTTCCACCCAAAATTCGCATGCCACGCTCAATTAGGCAGGGTTCTTCGCAACTTTTCACATTTGTTTTTTTATTATTGTTCTTTGTTTTTAAAGTACTTTTCATATTTCGTTCAATTTAAGTATCCTGGTTACTAAAAGTATACTGGTTGCTTTAATTTGCCACGCTAGCATAATGTAGCGCAAGAACCAATGATAAACTGTAATGCATTAAAAAATCTTATGCATCTTTAAGGAAACAAATTGATGTCAATGCTCGTCTCTTACGATCCAATCAATCAAGTAGCACTTGGTGAAGTCCCGATAACGACCGCTGGACAAATGCCAGCAGTTGTTAAACAAGCAAAGAACGCACAAAAGGCATGGGCTGTGCTGTCTCTAAGCGAGCGTCAAGATAAAGTAACGCTGGCATATGAACATCTAGTTAAAGCGGAAGAAGCGCTTACACTTTTGATCTGTAAAGAGATGGGAAAAGATTATCGCAGAGCCAGTTATGAGGTTGGTGGTACCGTTCAGAATGGCGGTTACTTTTGCCAAGAAATTGCACGTGCACTTGCACCAGAATCACAGGGGCATGATGTTGAACTACAATATCGCCCCTTAGGCGTAGTAGCCGTTATTTCTCCTTGGAATTATCCTCTCTCCATGGCAAATAATTTGCTACTTCCGGCATTAATGGCAGGTAACAGTGTGGTATTAAAACCGTCAGAAGAAACCCCATTAGTGGCCGATCTTTTTGTAAAAACACTCAATGAGGTATTGCCTGAAGGGGTGTTACAAGTTGCTCATGGCGACGCCGTCACCGGAAAAGCGCTAGTCAATGCCGATATAAACATGGTGGCATTTACTGGTTCGCTAGCGGCTGGGAAACACATAATGGCTAGCGCCGCGTCATCGCTAAAACGACTAGTCATGGAGCTAGGTGGTAATGATCCAATGATTGTTATGGCCAGCGCTGATATTGATAAAGCGGTGCAGTTTGCCGTAGCCAGCTCGTTTGAAAATGCCGGGCAGATGTGCACGTCAACTGAGCGAATATATGTCGATGCACGTATTGCTGATGAGTTTGAACAAAAGGTAGTCGCACTTGCAAGCCGTTACCAAGTTGGCGCGTGGGACCAAGAAAACGTCAATATAGGTCCTATTGTTAATCAGAAACAGCATCAAAGTGTCATTTCTCAGCTTAAAGATGCAGAAGCAAAAGGCGCTAGATTCCTGTTAGGCGAAGCACATTATGAGCCGCCTTTTATTCAACCTACTGTGGTTGCAGGTATAACGGCTGATATGTGCTTAGAGCATGACGAAACCTTTGGGCCGATAGTTGCTATTAGCCGTTATAACCATATATCAGAGGCGGTTGAACGTGCTAATGCTAGCCCATACGGCTTAGGTGCAACGGTATTTGGTGATGCTGGTGCCGCAGCTGTTGCCGAACAAATGGAAGCTGGCATGGTTGGAGTTAACCAAGGTGCAGGTGGGGCAGGGCCATGGGTAGGAGCTAAGCAAAGTGGTTTTGGTTTTCACGGTACAGCCGCTGGTCATCGACAATTTGCTCAGGTACGCATTATCAGCAAATAAGGCTGATAATCAATTAAAGTGAATTGTCTTCATACAGTTACTTTAGCTAAAAGTACTTTAGCTAAAAATACTTTAGCTAAAAATACTTTAGCTAAAAATACTTTAGCTAAAAGAAATAACGATAAGCGATAAATATGAATCAAGATAACGACACAAGTGCGAATTTTTTTGTTGTAGCGTTAGAGCCGGGAGCCGAAAATCCCGCATTACCAGCGTGGGGTAACCACGAGCCGAACCCAGCAAAATTGAGTGGTAATTTCGATATTGGCCAAGTTGAGCGCCGCGAGTTAGCGCAAGTACCCGGAGCATTTCAGCTATTTAACGTGTTGTCTAAAGCAGAATGCAAAAGTCTAATAGACATCAGTGAGCAACTTGGTTTTCTGCCCGATGCTCCAGTGTCCTTGCCTCGAAGTGTACGTCATAACGACAGTTTAACTTGGATTGTAGACGAAAAAACAGATGGCACTATTTGGCAGCGTATTGCTCATTTAATGGATGATAGACAAGGGATTTTTGGCAGCTGCAAGGCTTTAGGCATTAACGCCCGTTTTCGATTTTATCGTTATAGCCAAGATGATTTTTTTAAACCACATTCCGATGGTTCTTGGCCAGGTAGCAGGATCATAGATAATGAGCTTATTGCTAATGCTTTTCTGGACCGATTTAGTCAAATGACGTTGTTAATCCTACTCAGTGAAGACTTTCAAGGCGGTGCTACCCGTTTTTTAGTTAATGCTAGCGATCCAACTAAGCCTGCAAAAGCAGGTGATCCTGTGGCAAACGTCGATGTTCGAACGCCAGCTGGTAGTATATTGTGCTTTCCTCATGGTATGCATCCATTGCACTGTATACACAGTTCAGTTGCAATTACTAAAGGGCTTAAATACATCATCCGAAGTGATGTATTGTTTGAGTTGTAAGCCGACATAGGTCTCAGTAATTAAAATAATTAGTTACGTGAGTTATCTATTTGAGGGAGACAAAGCTTTGCTCGATGATGCCGTTGTCTTAGCTGGATTTGAAGTTTCTTAGTCATGTATTACCTTCTATTGTTAGACATAATCTAACTAGTGCCCGTCCAGAAACGAGTGTCTACTGCGGACGTCCCACTGGCACAATCTGAACACCACTAGATAAGGTTATTTAGAATGACCACATATGCGGGGTCGGACCAATCTAACCTATTGAATGACCAGCCGATTAGCAACATAATGAGCTAATATATCTGCTTAGAAGCACCGTTTTGAGTACAAAATCCTATCTTTAAGAAAGAAAATGTATGCCCATAGCTAATCGTTATTTTGCACCTAGTTATATTTGGTCTATTATCTACCGCCGCCATAAACAAGAGTAATTAAATTCAAATGAGATAGAAAACGTCAATTACATTAGTTATTAACTCAAGTTTCGGGATTCAAATTGGTCAACAAACTAATATTAAACTAATGATTTAAAAGAAGATGATGTCT
>JABSOJ010000454.1 GCA_013216005.1 Alteromonadaceae bacterium
GACAGCCTTTTCTCATTTTAAATTCACTCAATCAAGTTCATGTCACCATAGTATAGATTATAACCACTTAAAACTAAGGTTATGACGCTTCCTGTAGACAACAGAGCCATTTATAAGTATAGACAACAATTAGCTACAACAGAGCCTTCTAATAACAGTTGAAATTTTTTTCAGTTCAGGCAGTATTGTAATAGATTGTTATATTTTGTAACAGTTAGACACATAAACATGAAACAAATAAAATTATAAAAATCCAGAGAGAAATCAAACATGAAAAACACTAAATTAAAAGTGAATTTTAATCGTACATTAACGGCTGTCGCAGTCGGTGCATGTTTAGCGACATCACCAATGACTTTTGCAGCAAGTAATACAACTGGTTCTATATATGGTCAAGCTAAAGAAGGCGCCACAGTAACCTTTAAAAACAAAAAGACAGGTTTATCACGTACAGTTACCATCGATGCTGATGGTCGTTTTAACTTTAAAGATGTACCTCCAGGTACTTATCTAGTTAAAAGTAGTAATGGTGGTGAGCGTTTAATCAACGTTGTAATCGGTACAGGTTCATCTGTATTCTTTTCAGGTGACGACACCGAAGTAATTTCAGTATTGGGTTCTTCAGTTTCGGCGATAGATACAAAATCTGTTGAATCTTCAATGGTATTCACACAAGATCAAGTTGAATTATTACCTGTAGGTCGTACAACAACGTCAGTTGCTTTATTAACTCCAGGCACAGTTCCTGGTGATGATACTTTTGGACAGTTGCCTTCTTTCGGTGGTTCATCTGTTGCTGAAAATGGTTATTACATCGACGGTTTTGATGTTACAAACATTCGTTCATTCCTAAGCTTTGCTTCACTTCCGTTTGATGCTATATCCCAAACACAGGTTAAAACTGGTGGTTACGGTGCTGAATTTGGTCGCTCATTGGGTGGTGTTACAAATACAATTACTAAGTCAGGTACTAATGAATGGGAATTCGGTGCAGCTGTTTACATGTCTCCAGACAGTTTACGTGCTAACCGTCAAGATGTTGTTGACAGAAATCAAAAAGACGGTACTTTAACGGTTTATGATTCGGCGGATATCAGAGATGATTTAACATATAACTTCTCTGTTGGTGGTCCAATTATCCAAGATACATTGTTTGTTTATGCAAACGTTGAATTCCAAAAAAATGAAAGAGAATACTTCAAGCGAGTTGAAAGTAATACTCGTTCAGTTTCAAACCCTAATGGTATACTTAAGTTAGATTGGTATATTACTGATAATCATACTGTATCTGGTACCTACATTCAAAACGAAGAAGAGATCGATCGGGTTTATTATGAAAACCCTGTAGATTCTGACGATGAATCTATTGCATATACAGGTCAGCACGGCGAAGAAACAACTCGTTACACTGAAGAAAATGGCGGAAATATTTTTGTTGTTAACTACACAGGTCATTTTACTGATGACTTGAGCATGAGCCTCATGTACGGTGAGTTAGTAGACAAAAATGAAAACAAAGTTCCACGTAACCCTGATCCTGATGCGGCTTTATGTCCTCGCGCTATTGATACCTTAGGCGAAAAAACTTGGGGTAATAGAGTTAATATCGGTTGTTGGAACACAGCTCAATCATTTGTAGCAGATCCTGAGCCTGATTCAGCACGAGATGAGCGTAAGAGTTTCAAAGTTGATTTCGATTATACGCTTGGTGATCATAATATTCGTTTTGGTTATAATAGTGAAGAATTTACTTCATTTACGCTTGGTAAACAATATACTGGTGGTGTTTATTACCGTTATTTTGAATCAAACGAAAACTCAAGTACCAGTATAAACAGTGTAGAACTTCCTGTTGGTACTCAAGCAGTTCGTGTTATTCATTCAGATACTAAATCAGGTAGTTTCAAAGTAGAAAATACAGCTTTCTATATTGAAGATAACTGGCAAATCAATGATGAGTGGATGATTTATTTAGGTGTACGAAATGAAACATTTACTAACTACGCAGCAAACGGCGATGTTTTTGTTGAAGCTGACAGCTTAATTGCTCCTCGTTTAGGTTTTGCTTGGGATGTAGATGGTGATTCAACCAAAAAATTCTACGGTACTTTAGGTCGTTATTACATTCCAATCGCGGGCAATACTAACGTACGTGCAACACGTCTTGAAGAATCTGATCAATATTACTACCATTTTGATAGCATTGCTGCTGATGGTTCTCCAGTTGGTTTAGGTGAGAAAATTGGCGGTGGTTATACTGATAATCAAGTACCTGATCCTCGTGTTATTGCAGTAACAGATCTTAATCCTATGTTCCAAGATGAATTAATTTTAGGTTACAAGCAAGAATTGTCTGACGATTGGACTGGTGGCGTTAAATTTATTTATCGTAAGATCCAAGATGGTATGGATGACATGTGTTCACATGACGGTTTCTACGACTGGGGTGTTGACAATGGCTATGCAATGGCTAACGCTGATAACGAGTGGCACACACCTGAAGGTGGCTTTGATGTTGGTTCAATGCAAGGTTGTATCATGGTTAACCCAGGCAATGATATAAATATATTTGCAGATACCAATAGTGACGGTGATGTTCAGGAAATATCAGTATCAAATGACTATTTTGAATTACCGAAATACAAACGTAGCTATAAAGGTTTAGAGGTCACTTTAGAAAAAGCATTTACTGATGGCTGGTATGTTAATCTTTCTTATGTATTGTCTAAAAGTGAAGGTAATATTGAAGGTTATGTAAACTCTACTCTTGGCCAGGAAGATGCTGGTGCAACACAAGATTTCGATCATAAGAGATTCCAAGACGGCTCTGATGGATATTTACCAAATGATCGTCGTCATCAATTTAAAGCTTACGGTGCATACAAATTTACAGATGAATTAACGCTTACAGCTAATTTCAATGTAATGTCTGGTACGCCATTAAGCTGTAACGGTTTCTTACCTTTAGACGGTATGGAAGTAGGTGATGGGTCTACAGATTACGATTATGGTAACTTCACACGTTACGGTGCTTCTAGTTTCTACTGTGTTAATAAAGAAGGTGAAACAGAATTAACTAGTCGTGGTGATTATGGCCGTACTGAATGGACTTATATGCTTGATGTAGGCTTAAGTTATAAGCCAACATGGGCTGATAATAAGTTAACACTACAACTTGATGTGTTTAACGTCTTTGAATTTGATAAAGCTATTCAAATCAATCAACAGAAAGATTTCACACAAGGTGCCCCAGAAGTTAATCCTAACTTCTTAGCGCCAACAGGCTTTCAAACTCCACGTACTGTAAGATTGACTGCTCGTTATAAGTTTTAATATTTGATAACTTAATTGTTATTTAAACAATATTAATAAGAATAAAAAACCCAGCGATAAGCTGGGTTTTTTTTTGATATTAAAAAGTATCGCTTTTTAATCAGCAGTTCTCAGTGAAATTAATAACCTGATAAATAAAGGGCTATAGCGGATATTGAAAAATAGTTTTCGCGCTGT
>JABSOJ010000455.1 GCA_013216005.1 Alteromonadaceae bacterium
GTAATTCAACACCGTAAGCACCAATATTTTGCACTGGTGCAGCTCCTACGCTTCCAGGGATCAAAGCTAAGTTTTCGAGACCATTAATTCCTCTTTCAATACAAAAACAAACTAATTGATGCCAATTTTCACTACAACCAACTGTCAACACATGGCTTTCGGATGTTTCATCAATCTTTATACCTTTAAAACTAGGTTTTACAATAGCGGGAGATTCCAAACCAACGAACAAAGTATTGCTACCTTCCCCTAAAATGTAAAAACTATCTGGTAGAACCTTCGTTAGTTCCCATAAATCTTCCTCATTCTCAGGATAAAACATCACTGGACATAAAGAATGAACGGAAAAACTGTTATGGTTATTTAACGATACTTGTTTCGTATACTTCATGACATCAACAATAAATAATTTGTTTTAGTGTATCCAAATTTTCTTCAAGCGGAAAGGGCCAACATAATATCTTTGAGATGAATATGTTTTGAAATTTAACCGAGAAAATGTAAAAAAGCCACACGTTATTTACCACCGACGCTAACGCATTTCACTTCTTGATTTTCCTAAATATCAAATGCAAAAAAGCCCGTAGCGTTGTAAGCGATCATTCAGGGGTTAGTTCCCCCCATTTAAGCTAAATCTGACGTTAAAAAATTTTCAGAGAATTTCTCTTTCCAAATTCTTGGCGTCAACTCTTCAACCTTTGACGCAGGATGTAGGCTCACCCGTTGCAATACATCAACAAGGTAAGTGTAGGGATTAATTTCTTGTAATCGGCATGTGACCAGCAGACTTTGTAAAATACCTAATAACTCAGCACCTAATTCACTCCAGCAAAAAAGGTAATTTTTCCGCCCCATCGGAATTACTCGCAGAGCCCGTTCCAAGTGATTAGTATCCATCTGTACTAATGGATTACTCAGGAATACCTTTAACTCAGGCATACGTTCATTGACATAATTTAATGCAATGGCTAATGGGTGTTTTGGGGTTAAATCGATCCGTTGTCGTTGCTCATATACCCAAGCAAAAAATTGAGTGACTAACGGCTCGCTGTGTTTTTGCCGATACGCCAGGGCGTCACTTGCTTCAGTGATATGTTGTTTTATGTGTTTTTCAATTTTGTAGAGTTGCGCAATTTGTTCTATAGCCTCTTGTGCAACGATTGGCTCAATCAGCAATGCCTTATCAAAATAGCGACGTGCATGCACCCAGCATGTGGCATGGATGATTGTATTTTCTTGCTTGTTCAACTCTTTTACCGTTCGAGTGTAAGCAGCATAACCATCGGTCAGCAAAACGCCACTAAAACCATCGAGTTGATTTTTAGCATGCATAAACCCTTTGCTTATCGACCAGGTGAATGCAATTTCATCTTTATCGCCAAACATCGGCCAGTAGTAAGTTTGTTTCATCTTACCTTTACTTTTTCGTCCGGCTTTTATCGGTACTTCATCCATCGCTAACGTTTTACTGGCAAGAATTGATTTCAATTGAGCTTGATAAATAGGTTCGAGTAACTCAATCGCTTTTTGCATCCAATTAGTGAGTGTAGCTCGACTAAGATGAATGCCTGAATCACTCATGCGTTGATGTTGACGATAAAGCGGTAAATGATAAACGCCTTTATCCACCATTAAACCTGCAAGTACTGAAACATCTGCGTAACAACCATCAAGTACATTGGTTGGGGCTTCAGGCGATTTAACCGTTTGTTCACCTTTATGGCGAACCACGGGACGACGATAAATCAATATGGTATAGCTGCCTGGTTGTTGTGCTAAACGTGAGGTTTCTTTGTAATCTATAATTTCATACTGCTCAGCATCTTCACCTTGTAACTCAGGAGCTGGAATGTCGATAACTTTTGTGGGAACAGTGTCATCAAATCGTAAACCCGTGTCGTTGACTTCATCACCATTGCGTTGAGTATTTGATTTACGTTTGTGTGGTTTAACATCAATGGTTTCATCTGGAGGTGTGTCAATTTTGGTTGTAGCAAACAACTGACCTTGATGAGCATCATCAATCAACTGTTTTTCTGATTTACGACCAAAAAGCTGACGTTTAAACCAATCTAACTGTTGTTCAAGCACAGCCACTTGCTCTTTTAAAAGAGTGACTTCATCTTGATTCAAAGGGTTGGTTTTATTGGCTTTCACAAGTTATATTATAGCAAATAGCACTACCTAAATCGCTTATTTTTTGCACTTTTTTGCCAATTAATTCCTTCAATTAGGCATTGTAATTGTGCCCAATTGAGCGGGATTTTATCCTCATCATTATTGACCTGATGAAAGCGGCCTTGCTCAAGTCGCTTGCTCCACAAACAATAACCACCACGACTATAATAAAGAATTTTAATTTGAGTGCGCCGACGGTTCACAAAAACAAACAACTCGCCACTACTGGCAGCGCACTTAAGTTTTGATTGGGCTAATGCCGCCAAACCATCGAACTGCTTACGCATATCGACTGGCTCGGCGTACAGCCACACGGATAAATTGGGATCTTGTAGTAACATCAGACGTGTTTCATTCTCAGCACGATGCCATTGGGTAAACTTAATTCCAGATCCCAAACGTTGGTTGGTGGTATATCTTTCTCAAGTGGCAACCATTTTTCATTTTCAGGTTCGGTCACTGAAATATTTTCTGAGGATGGTTGCGTCAACTTACCTCGCCATTTAAAAAAGCAGGAGGTAGCGATATTATTTTGTTGGCAATATTCTTTAATTGATAAACCACTTTGCTCTTGTTCTTGAAGTATTTGTTGCCATTGTGCCGAAGTGCGTCTGATGCTTGTCATGAGATACCTTTGTTCTAGTAAATGATGACATCTAGCTTAACGAGTTATTTGGGGAATGAAATACGGTCTATATTGATCGCTTACGTGATTAGCATGCGCGCCATGCCGCGCCGGCATCAATCCGGTGAGCAAAGAGAAGCGACTAGGACCACAGCACGGCGAGGCGACATAGGCGTTGTCAAACGTCATGCCGGCAGCGGCAAGCCGGTCCATGGACGGAGTCCGGACATCCTTCGAGCCGTGTATCGAGGTATCCAATCGACCGAGATCGTCTGAGATAAACACGACAATGTTGGGCAGCTGGGCTGCCATTATTGGCGTCGTGACGAGAAAGAGCAGTGTATTAAGCAAGCTTGCTCGACAAAAACTCCCGATTCTAGTCGCGCTCATGTTAGTTGATGTAATGATGTTAATTTCCTGTTATTTTTCTGAGCCCATTTAAGTGGAGAAATATGGTATATCGGGACAGAGCAAGGTTATATTTAACATTGTTCTGTCCCGATTATTTCTTCTTCTTTAATCTGTGGGTGACCATAGCCTCTGTAAACTTGACCCCCACCGCTCAACCCTAGATGCTCAATTAGGTAACGTCAGGAAGAGGAACAAATTCATCAGCCCCTTTGAACCGGTCAAAGAATGCCAACATCTCTGCCTGTGTTTATTGCTTGGCAGGATAGACAATTTGAGGCGCCATTTCTTGCCA
>JABSOJ010000456.1 GCA_013216005.1 Alteromonadaceae bacterium
CTGTGGAATACTTCATACTATTTTTCAACGTATATTTCCCTTATTTTGGTAGACTTTGATTTTTCTGAGGGTTTGACGGTAATAAATTAATCTTTTTGTTTAATTATTTTGTTTAATTTATTTTTATTATTCTTATTTGGGGTATTTTTAATTGTAAAATGGGTTAGCCAAAGGCGTAACCCATCAATAAACCTTGCATCTGTACAACATATTAAAATCTGAAATATATTGAGAAAACAGATTGATGGGTTACGCTTCTGGCTAACCCATCCTACGAAGCATTTGTTTAATACCTTTTTTAGCTTCTACACTTTAATCTGCTTCAGCGTAGTTTTGTTTCCATTTTTTACCGTATAGAGAAAACGCACCAAATCTCATTTGATGAGCTCGCCCTAATTTTTCAGCATAAAAATCGATATTAAATTGCTCAGTCATTTTCTTGCCGTTCCAATGATATAACTTAAGGTATTGTTCGTCATCTGCCCCTTTTTTATCCCAGTTAGCAAGTAGAGAGCTTGTATAATATAAACGTTTACCATCCCAACTAGATGAAACCATGTTTACCTGAGTACCGATTTTTTTCTCGTAAACCTGTTTAGGGTGATGTGGATCTGTGATATCAAATCCGCGGGTTTTTCCGTCCATAAAGGTATTAACCCACAACATAGAATCATCACTGCTGATAGAAATATCTACAGGTAATGGAATGTCAGAAGGATTACCAATATCAGCAACATTTGACGCTTTCCAAGTACCTTTTTCGGTTTCTTCAAGCAATACAATTTGCGAGGTTAAAGCAGTCGTTGAGAAACAATAATTATGTTCAGCACCCCAAGCACATCTTATTTCCAAAGGTGCGCCGGGAACATCTAATACCTGCTTAGGTTTACGGGTATGTAAATCCCAAACAACCATCGTATTACCGAAACGTTTCATTGCTTCTGGATCAGCTAACATTTCACCAAAATCTTTCATAAAGTTTGACCAACCAGTGAAAGATGAAGTTAACATTACATTACGACGAGGTAGAGCACGTACGTCATAACCATATCCATCAGCATATTTACCTGTTTTAATCGCACCTTGTAAATCTCCATCTGTTGGCATCCAGTAAGTATCGATATACTTACCCTGATTGGTATATTCTACCAATGCAGTTCTACCACCATGATCTTTATTATTAGATAATCCAGTGATCAACATTCTGCCTGGTAATGCATAAGTTGTATGAGGACCAACAACTCCGCCACTTTTGCTGACAAAATCATCAATAGTTTTTACCAATGTTGCTTTGGCTGGATTTGTATGAACGTCAAAAATAAAGATTTTGTTTGAATCTAATCCACCGGCCCATAAATATTTACGATCGTCAGTAAAACCAGAATGATGTGCTTCATTTCTGCCTCCAACTGATTCAGAGTGAATAACTTTGCCATAATGTTTAGATTTTGGATTGGCATCAACCGTTACCATTTTGTCTTGTCCGTCTCCCAGGCCTTTAACTCCCAGAGTCCAGACATAAATAAAGTCTTCCTGACCGACAATTTTAACCATATAGGGTGACATACAGGTTTCATCAGCAGATGCAGGATTAATCACAAATACTGATGTCAGTAGTAACATAATAAATTTACACTGCCTGCTTAATTGTTTTCTGAAATGTTTATTTTTCATTTTTATCTCCATAAAGAACAATCACAGTAAAAAAATCAAATTCTTAAGCTGAACTAATTAGTGTCCATCCAGAAGCGAATGTCTACTGCGGACGAACCAATGACACGACCTGTGCACCACAAGATAGTGTTATTTAGAATGACTAAACGCCTATATCTTGTAGAGCACAGTTATCTTGTAGAGCACAGTTCGTGTCATTGGATCGCCCTCCTACAACCCTGTTTCTGGACGAAAACTAATTAATAATCAGCCCTTATCTAGACTAGTTCATCTAAACGAAATTTATAAAATAAATAAACAATAAAATATGAATTTATCATTAATTTAACTCAACCTTAACACAGGAGTTAAATTACAGCCAATACCAACGTGGACTTTTAACTGCTGAGCTAATTGTTGACAGGATTTTTTGACTTTAGAAACAAAACGGCGCTTTTAAATATTGAAGTGACACCGTTTGAATTTATATTGGAAGAATCAATATGGGATAATTAATATGTGATAATTTAGCTCTGTTGTAGATAATTGTTGTCCCTTCAAATGGAATTAAACTCAACCCTTATATCTAGGACTCTGTGACTAATTCTCGTTAAAAAACCAATTTATCGCCTAACCCTTTAAAAATAGGGGATTCATCGAGGGACAACAGTATTATGGAACAGAGCCGATAATTTATATGACATTAAAATTATAAATCACAGTATTGAAATTGATGATTTTGTTATCGTTTAAGCACTTTTTAGCGATGTTAATAGCTCAGTAATTTCTGTTTTTAATTCTTCATCTGATGTTAACTGGGCAAATTCATTTGCCTTATCGGCAAATTCGGCACCAATCAAACCGGGTAACAGTTCATATTTGTGTATTATCATGTTTAAGTTGATACAGTCCATAGCCTGTGTAGGTTTGAACTCATGTAAATTAACATAAAACATTGTTGAACTGTAACCCTAATTTAGCCTATATGGTCAGTGCCGAATTTAATGCTGAATCTGTGTTTATTTCTATTGATTCTGGTGTAAACTTTTTCATTGACCTGTCCTCTTTAAGGGTTCAGTTTTTTGTTGCCAAACTAAAGCATAGTCCCTAGTGCTAAAGTTGGGCAGGTCAATACATAATGTCTAGGTATAAGAACAAAAACCATAACCTGCTAGCCAAGTGCAAACATGTCATAGAAGAACCCCTTATTTACAAAGGGCTCCAGGAGAGATTTCCTAGGTTTATAAAAAGCAAGATGCGACAGAGCCCTAATACGTCTATTTTCATTCGTATTTCCTAGTATTCCATCGGGAGTTTATTTGGCTCAGGACTTCTGTTACCGCTAAACGACGACCAGCGAAATAGACAATAAAACCATCGTAATTGCACTTTATTATCATTCAGTGCCGTTTTAATTATTGAAAATGTCGCGTAATTGCATATTTAAATGCTTGGTAGTACTTCTCAGGGACTTCACCGTCCTCAAAACGTCTAATATCTTCAACTCCATAACCCGTTAGTTTTGACATTTCAGGCAGCGAGATCCCAGCTTTTTTTCTAACACAATTAATAACGTCTTTTGTATGAGAATCAACATCAAAACCACATGTAGTGCATATAATACCTACCCAATCGACACGCATGGTGTTATTTGAACAAACATTGCATTTACTCGGTGGTAAATGGTCCCAAGCTGTCTTTATGCAAGATACTTTCAATTCCTCAGATATTATTATTAATTGATCCTCAGCAGACATTTCTAAGAAGCCCGGTATTAATTCCACCCGTTGTAGTATTTCCTTATTTGTAATATCTTTATC